>JAGQPD010000541.1 GCA_020426865.1 Planctomycetales bacterium | reverse complement strand
GTGCCCCTCCCCAAATCCGGAGTCATCGCAGGCGGGCGAACCAAAAAACTCAAGTGTGTACTCGCTTACCGGCTCGCTGTGGAGTGAACCGGTGACATTAATGGCCGCGCCCTGGCGCGATGCCGTCGCGATTGTTGGGAAATTCTGGAGCCCATTACCACCAGCGTCGGTATCGAGCAAGTCGTTTGGCGTGACGTCGTAGCCGAATCCATCGGGAATCAAGTCAATGCCAAGCCACCCATTCTCGTAAATCGACGTGCGTGAAATTCGAACTTGTGGAACATTGTGCCCCACGGTTACTCCGTTGAGTAGGTGTCCGGCTACGACATTACCCTCACCTGGGAGCGATCCACCGATTTGAATATTGCTGACAGTAGAGAACCTCGCGTCGCCGACGTCAATGCCCCAGACGCTTCCCAGGTTGGGATCGCCATTCGCATCCAGTCCAATGGTGTTGCCGACAATATTGACGTCCGATCCGCTTCCGCCGACAAGAATCGCCCAACCGAAGAGTTGCCCGGCATGGTGGGGACCTTGGCCATGCCCGAGAATGCCCGCGATCCGATTGTTGCGAATGTCCGTATCGTGGCATTCCCCCTCGAAGCCGATTCCTATGACTGACGCCAGGCTTCCTTGCGCAAGTCCGTCTGGCGTTGTACCGATCCAGTTGTTTTCAACCACTGTGCCTGTGGCGTCAAAGAGTTGAACGGTTGTACCGCCGGGCAATCCTTCGCCGTTGATCGTTCCGTATCCGGTGATGAAATTTCGGTCCTCGGGGTTGGGGCCACCGACACGGTTGTTTGTCGCTGGCCCGGTCCCGAATTCACTGACGAAGCCCAAGATGCGCACACGCTGCACGGTGTTTCCCACAATCACGTTACCATTTGAGCGGTCGATCTTGATCGTCCCCCCGACGTTGTCTTGAATGAGATTGCCGTTGCCGTTGAACACAGAAATGTTCGTCGTTCCGGTATTTGCTTCGGCTACGCAATTTGAACCGGTGACATTGATGGAAGTGTTATCAAATCCCCGAATCGTGCTGTCGTCACCGTTGAGGTAGACTTCTCCACCCCACACAACGACTTCCCCGCCGTCCGGGTTGGTGTCGCCCGTCGATGCGGTTTGTGTCGTTGCGTCGATGATCACGGGCTCGAAAACGCGGAAGCCTAGAAAGGGCCGAAGTACGACGCGACCGGGATAAAGCCATTGGAACTGCCAGTCGGCTTGCGGCACGTTAAACGCAATGGTTTGTACTCCCGGTGTGTTGTCCGATGCGATACCTGCTTCAGCCAAGGACACCAGGCCGTCTGGCCCAGGCAAATCTGACACGGTCCGCGCGCCGCCAAAATCGGTAACGTCCGATGAAGTATTCACCGTAATCGTCTCAGCATTAATCACGGAGGCTGCCGCAAACAAGAGCGCCCCGGTGAGGCAAAAGATATTCTTTGAAATCATCGTGTCGTCTCCACGTTTAATAAGTCAGTTAACTCCCTCGATGCGCAACGAATAAGCCGTCGTGGTGAGTGAGCTAGAATCTTGAGGAACTTGGCGGTGCCTAAACACGGGCCAATCGCTCCTCTGCGAATTGCGATGTTTTAACCAAGACACAGCCAATGACACTTCATAGCTCCAGAACGCAGCGATTGTGCCAGCATCAGAATGGACGATACCAAGGCCACTTCTTCTTGTCTGTGACCCAGGTCACAATGAACGTCGAGAATATGTTCCGGTCTAATTTGGTGCTTTACGATGGAAAGAGTGCCGTCGGGTCGAGCAGGGCAATCTTGCCGCGTCCCAGCTCAATTGCGCCTCGTCGTTCCAGCTCTTTCAGCAACCGGCTTACCACTTCTCGGGCAGTTCCCAGATCAGCCGCGATCTCTTCGTGCGTTGCGGAGATTTTCTTGTTCATGGATTCCACGTGTGCAAAGCGTTCGTGCAAGAGACTGCTCAATCGCTCGTCCATGCGGCGAAACGCAATCTCCTCAACGAGCGTCATCAGGTCGATGACACGTTGCGACATCACCTCCAAGACATAATCCAGTAAGCCCGTATCGGAGCGCACCCACTTTCGAAAAACGTTGGCCGGGACCAACATCGCCTCGACGTCCGTCTCCGCCTGCGCCGACGCGGGTGATTTCCGATCGAGGACCGCACAGAGCATGTTGACCAGGCAGGTTTCACCTTCGCGCACTGAATAGAGCGTGATCTCTCTACCGGTCGCACCTCGCTTGAATACGCGCATCCGACCCGAAACAACCCACGCGACCGACTCACATGTCCCGTCTTCGCAATAGAAATACGACCCCGCAGTCAAGTGCGCGCGGCGGGCATTCGCCTGCATCTCGGATCGCATCGGCTCGGGGCAATTGTGGAAGAATGAGAATTCTGAACTCAATATGGTGCTCCTTGTCCTCCAATGAGGATTCCGTATGCACCCAGCGTGCCATTCGAGAGACTGAGAGTGCTTTCGCTGAAAAACCGGTTTGCGGCAGATTCGATCTCAGTCGTTGCCCCGAGGTGGGCGGCATGGCGAAACGCATACATTCCTTGGCTTTGGCCCAAGACCGGCAAGATCGTGTGTAGGGACACATTCGGGGCAAATCCCCCGATGGCCTTCGACGCCACACTCAAGGTTGAAGAAACCTCGAAGCTAGCCACGTCTGCCGAAGCGAATGGCGGAATTCGCAAGATGGAATCGTGCAATCCATCATGGATCAACTGGCCTGGCGCCCGTCTACGGCGGGTTGAACAAACCAGGGCGTGACGACCACTGTAAATTGGGTAAAGTGCGTGTCGCGAGGATTAGGAATGGCCGCTGCTGGCAGCGATGCGAGTGCCCGACTTTGAGGGGCAAACGCAATTCTGTCCGCAAGCAAATCATGGGCGGCCCAGCTCTCGCTTATTTGATGCATCACCGGCTGCTAGAGGATGGGGTGGCACCGCCATGGCTCAGATTCTTGTCATCGAAGATGAACATTTGCTTGCTCGCACAATATGCGAGGTCCTGAAGGATGGCGGACACGATGCAAGCAACGTGCCCAACGGTGAAGATGGATTGCAGTTAATCCGAAGCAGTCCTCCCGAACTTATCCTGCTCGACATGCGCCTGCCCAGGATGGATGGGCTTGACGTCCTGCGCCGTCTGCGCGCTGATGGATTGTTCATTCCTGTTATCGTCATGACAGCGCACGGCACGATTGACTCAGCCGTCGAGGCTATGAAACTAGGCGCGAGCGAGTTTCTTACGAAACCGCTGGACCTCAACGCGCTCTTGCTAATTGCTGAGCGTGTGCTTGAGCGACAACGCGTCGCCGATAACCTCCAGTATTTCCAAAGTCGTGAGCGTGCCGAAAGCGGAGCAAACCGAATTATTGGAGAATCGGAAGCGACGACAGAGTTGCGAGATCGCATTTGCAAGCTAGCACGGTCGCCGGCGCTGGCCAGTGATTATCCACCCGCAGTCCTCATCACAGGCGAAACGGGAACAGGAAAAGACCTGGTGGCTCGGGCAATCCACTACGAGGGGCCGCGCGCTGACGAACCGTTTGTCCATGTCAACTGCACGGCTATCCCGGATGAGTTGTTTGAATCCGAATTGTTTGGCCA
>JAGQPD010000540.1 GCA_020426865.1 Planctomycetales bacterium | reverse complement strand
GATCGATTTGGGTGAGATTCCATCGCCGTTCGCGATTGCGATTCCCGTCGAGGCTCGTGTCGAAGCCGTGGACGTATCGGGCGACGGCGGAATCGTTGTCGGTATGCAGCAGTTTGAAGCAGTGCTCTCGGGTACGACCGACAAAATGGGAGACCCGTTTGCCGTGATCTGGGACAAAGTGCATGGGTTGCGTCGGCTTGAGGATGTGTTGCGTTACGACTATGGATTGGGTGCCGATGGATCGTTGGACGGTTGGCAATTGGGCGAAGTGGCGGCGATCTCCGATGACGGGACGACGATTGTCGGGACGGGAGTCAACTCGCAAGGGGAGCAAGAGGCATGGCGTGCGGTTCTATGGACGACGGATCACGCACCGGGCGATGCGGATTTTGACGGGGACGTGGATGACGCGGACTATGCGACACTTATGAGTCATATTGGGATGGGGGGCACCGGTGAGACGACCTATTGGTCGATGGGGGATTTTGACCGCGACGGCCGGATCGACTACCGCGATTTTCGGTTGCTCAAAGCGAACTATCAGGGGAGCAGCGAGTTGGTATTTGTACCGGAACCGGCTACGATGACGATGTTGGCGGTATGGATCGGGTGCGTATTAGTCGGTCCGCTTCGGCCTTCTCTCCGTCATCGTCCTGGTGTGCGCCAAACGAGGGCCGACTGAGCCGTCCTCGTCGCTTGGCGCGGGATGACCCAACGCCGATTACTTACGCAATCTCCGGAACCACAAACGGAGCTCGGTATTGCCGCTTCAAGTACCCGTTGGCTTCGTCCGCGTGTTGACCGACAAACCGTTCGGTGGCCGCGTCCATCTCCAGGATGGAGCTCATCTGGATGCCATCGGAATTCAAGGCTAACCCGTACGGAGCCAGACCGTGTTTCGTTTCTGACAACAAGTTGTCCCACAATTCCTGTCCAGCTCCCAGGTCAATATTCTGTTGGCCGTCATATGGTTGGCCGGCACGGAAGGCGATGTTGGCCAGGTTACACCAACCGGTGGTGTCGTTGCCAATCTGGACTTCGGCATTGAGGATCGAGCGGTCGCGACTGCGCACGGCATCGATAAAATTTTGCTGGTGGTATCCCATACCTCCCGACCCACGAAACTTCTTGATGACGGTTCCATTTCGGTCGTAAGCCACGGCTGAACCCCGTTGCCCTTCCAATCGCCCCCCCTCGCAATAGGCAATGTAACCACTGCCAGGTGCCGGATGAGGTGGTGACTTGCGACTTCCGGGCTCGGCAGGCAGATTCGACAAGCCAATGACAACTGGAATTATGCCCGTATCGAAATAAACGAAATGGATGTTGGGAGATTCGCCGGCATCGTCCCAAACAACTCGGCCACCGCCCCCCAGAATACGTTTGGGCAGTGCGACTTTGTCAAGCAACACATTATTGCGGAGGTCGTCGAGTACATGAACGCCCCAATTGCCCATTTCACCCGAGCCGGTATTCCAATCCCAATGCCAATCGTATTGCAGCTTACTACGGAAGATCGGCTTCTCTTGTGCCGGTCCGAGCCACAGGTTCATATCGACTTCTTTTGGATCGATCAACAGCGGGGTGGTCCGTTTGCCAATTTCCTCTCGGATGCCGTAGCGATTGACCCGTGCACTGACGATTTCGCCGAGCGCTTTATCTTCGTGCAAGAACTTCTTGATCTCGGCCTGCATGGGATCGGAACGCTGCTGCGTACCAAGCTGACAGATCTTATCGTACTTCCTCGCAGCAGCGACAGCCTGGCGTCCTTCCCATTGCGAGTGAGACAGCGGTTTCTCGACATAAACGTCCTTGCCTGCCTGCATCGCCCAGATCGCCGCCAGACAATGCCAATGGTTGCAGGTGGCGACGACCACGGCGTCGACGTTGTTCATTTCCAGGAGAATGCGGACGTCGCTCACCGCTTCCGCCTCGGGAAACCGCTTCTTGGCATTGGCCAATCGCTGTTGGTCGGGATCGCACAGGGCGACGGTGCGAACGCCCTCGAGCTTGCCGAACGCCCCCATCAATTCCCCTGCGCGGCCCCCGCAACTGATAAACCCCAGCCCGATTTCACTGTTAGCATCGGCCGCGCGCGCCGATTTCCTGGCTCCCACCGCGGTTGCTGCACCAAGAGTAGCCCCGGCACAAACCCCGGACTTTAAGAATTGGCGACGGTCCTGACGACTCATATCCTTGCTACTCCTACCTGGCTAAAGATGGTGGTGGCGTTGATGACGACCGCGATGTCTGCATGGCGAAACGCGGCTTGTGATTCGGCCGCGTTCCCCATCATACCAAAGACTTGCCTTATTGCTCAAATTCCTCCGCGAACGCTTTGGAGCCTAGCTTTTCGCCGGTGGCGTGTTCGGTCAGTTCGTTCCAGGACAGCGTGGCACCGGGGCCGAAGACCTTTTCGTTCATAAACGCACCGACTTGTGGATTGTCGGTGTAGATAGCTTGGGAGGGTTGATCGTCGTTGAGGACTTGGCGGGCGATGGCGGCATGTACCTGGCAGGCGAACAGTTCGCCCATCATGTAGTTGTGATAGTAGACTGGTGCGGACACGATGTGGATCTTGCTGGCGTAGTCGGGGGCGTTGCGATTTTCGGGGGGAGTCAGCCCTTGGTAATCGTGGACGAGCCGCCACCAGAGGTCGTTCAGATCCTGTCCGGGGTTCTTGTACAATTCGATTTCGAATCGCAACATGACCTGGCACCAGCGAGAGAAGATCAGTAGCTTGTCGCTCCGCATTTGTGCGCCGGCAGCCGTGTAGGCTTGCGGATTGTCGATGGGCACGTCAAAGGCTTGGAGCCATTTTCCGTCGCTCGCAAAACGCTCGAACATCATGGCGACACCTTCGGTGCAGAGGATATGGGCGTCGGTTCTCAGAAGGTAGGGGAGCGCATCGGGAATATTCTTGCTGCTATAGACGGCATGTCCCAGCTCGTGCAACATGGTCCCCATCCAATATTGATTGGAAACGATATTGGCCAGGACACGAACATCACCTTGGCGGTCGATATCGGTGCAAAAGGCGTGTGGGCTTTTGCCTGGTTTTTCGAAGAGATCGCTTCGTCGGATGACATCGTCGATCGGCAGGTTGATCCCGCGATAGAACCGCTGACAGATGTTGACGATATCCTGGTCCTTCAAGGGTCCGTCGAGGTCGACGTCATAGACTTTCGGCGCTTCCTGGAAGAACGGATCATGATAGTGCCAGGGGCGCAGTTCATCGACGGTGATCTTGTAGGATTGCGCGAGTTTTTCATCAATGCGAGCTTTGGCTTTAGCGAAGGGTTCGCGTGTCAGTCCGTCAAGTTCATCGAACAGGGCGACGAGGTCGGCCTGTTTTTGTTCGCTTAGTTCGCATTGCATGACGTGAAAATCTTCGAAGCCCAGTTGCCGGGCGGCTTCATTGCGGAGGAACACCAATTCCCGCAGTTCTTTTTCGACGGCCGCGCCGACCCCTTTCGATGCTTCCCAGATGCGCTTACGTTCATCGGAGTCGGAGGACTTGCCAAGGATGTCGCGGACTTGGCTATCGGTCAGTGATTGTTCTCCGACTTGAGCTCGATAGACGTTGAAGATTTTTTCGATCGCGTTGGCCTTTGCGGCCATCCGCTTTAGCAAATCGGGAGGGACTTGTTTACCGAGGTGGCGTAAGTAGAGGATCCGAATTTGCCGTGCCGACAACGGGTCGCCGATTTCACCGGCGTGGATTTCTTTTAGTCTGGCGAATCGTTCAGGGGAGCTTAGGGCTTCGTCGAGTTTGTTTTCGGCTGCTTCCTTGGCGGCGTACGCTTCATCGCTGCCGGTGGTATTGGCGTCCCACCAGGCCTTATTGGTGGCAATTTCCAATGGGCGAATATTCAATTCGTAGTCTTCGATAAACGCACGTGCGGCGGCCGTGGTGTCGGCGGCCGTGCTGGGTCGAGTCATCGTAGAGATTACCGTGGCCGTCAGAATCAGGTTGAGGGCACAAAAAGACGTAACACTACTTGGGTGTGTCATTGTTGGTATTCCGTTTCGCCAGTTCTAGCAATGCGAAGCTTTCCATCACTTTAGTCGTTTGGTCGGCGTCAACGAAATCGGGTTTGCCGACGGCCATGATTTGATAGAGCCGAGTGCCGACGAGGAACAGGCGACACCGCGCGACGCCGCCTGCCGCCGGAATAGGGACGACAAATTCGCGTCCTTCGATGTTGTCACCGAGCTTGACTTTCGTTTCGCTCTTGATGTCGCCGCCGAAGGCTTTTTTCAAGCCCGCGCCGGCGGCCGTGTAGGCTTGGTTGACTCGTTCGGCCGAGGCCGATTTCAAATTCGGGTTATCTTGGTAGGATGCGATGTAGGCGCCGTCGGCGGTCCCGACGACGTACTGCTTTTGCAAGGTGCGGATGCCGTCGGTATTGGGAATTTCTGATTCAGACTCCTGCGGTGCACCGGGAAACGAAATCTGGAACCCACCCTCGGTCGATTCGAATGATTGCAGTTGTGCCGCACAAAGCTCACTGTTGGCAAACAGCAGCGAGATCATTGCCAGCAGCAGCGCCGACGCAATGCGATACAGCATGGGAAACTCCCTGATACTATATGGTTCTAGGTATTGGATACTATATGGTTCTAGGTATTGCGATCATGGCTGGAACAGCTGGGAATGGATCTCCCGCAGTTCCGCGGCGGGGATTTTTGCGACGTTGCGGTCGTAGGTCAGCAAGCCGTTGATTTCCCCTTCGACGTCGGTGGTCTGGGTATAGACGCCAGCCGCGATGCCTTTGTGGCGTAGTTCGTTGAGTAACCGAATCGATTCGCGATATCGCTGTTGGTATTCGGCGTTGTCTTTTGGCAGATTACCGTATCCCCAATTGCGGCGTGATGCATCCCAGAGATGGCCTGCGACGGGGAGACCATGTCCGCCAAACTCCCCCACGACCTTGATGAAGTCCTGATAGCGGATGGCTGAGAAGGGAAAGTCCGGGTGGGGATATTGGTGGTGATCGACCACATCGCCCACGGGCCAGAAGTTGCCACCGCTGGCGATATTCACGTTTCGCGATGGGTCGCGTTGCTGGATCCACTGGCCAACCTCCATCGTGCGATGCTGTCCCCAGGCTTCATTGAATGGGATCCACGTCACGATCGAGGGGTGGTTTTCCAGGGAGTCGACCATGGCGGCGAATTCCGTCAGGTATTGCTGATGATCGTTGTCGCTCCATTGTGCGTCCTGCGGGCTTTCGTCCAGACGACTCCAGCGTGGTCCGTTACCACCACTTACCTGGTCTTGCCACAGCATCATCCCCAGTCGATCGCAGTGATAATAGTACCGACGTGGTTCGACTTTGATGTGTTTGCGGA
>JAGQPD010000539.1 GCA_020426865.1 Planctomycetales bacterium | reverse complement strand
AACGCGTTGATCGAACGCTTGGCCCGAAAACGCGTTGCCGTCGTCGTTGTGGATACCGATACGAAGCGACTGGAAGAAATCCGCACACGGTTTCGCCGAGTCTTAACCGTTGAGGGCAGCCCGACATCAGAACTGTCACTGGCCAACGCAGGGGTGTTGGAGGCCAAGACGGTCATCGCCGCCACCAGTTCCGATGTCGATAATCTGCTAATTGGCATCACGTGCCGCGATATCGGTCCCGACGTTCAAGTGTACGCGTTGTCGATCGACCCGGTATTAGGCAACCGTATGCGGAAGGTCGGCATCCAGGAGGTAGTCAATCCAGCCGAACTGATCAGCGACCACGTGGCCGCCCTGGTGTTCAATATGTCGACGAAGGAAGAAGCTGTCGCCGACATCACGGCTTGAGAAGCTTAGGCCGGGACGAATCCTAACCCTCTCCATTACAATGCGTTGTGGCGAATCGAGAGTCGTCGAAACCGGTCGTCCGCGACACGGCCTTCACAACGTCCCCAATGGGGATGTAATCCCCCTCCAGTCGAATTGTCGCCGAAATAATCCCAGCGGATGGACGAGACGGCACGTAGAACGCCGGTTTGCCGACAGGTATACTTGTTCCATCTCAATTCGCCGTTACGGCGCAAGCTGCCAGCGTACGGCGTGTTACCATCTCAGTGACAACCGCACATCCGATGACATTCCATCCTAAATGAGATCCCCCATGCATCCAATGACGCCTTCCCCAAGACTACTCGCCATCCTCTCCGTTCTCATGCTTTCCGTCACGAGCACCGCTCAAGACGTGGCCGTGGAAACGCAGGTAGATGAATCTACTGTGGCGGAGCATACCGCGATCGACAATGTGACCCGCAGGGTTCTACCAGCCCTGGTTCGCATTGAAGTGTTGATGGAAGATGGCCGCGACGGCCGAATGGTCAAGCAGCGAGGATTCGGTAGTGGCACGATCATCAGTCGTGAAGGATACGTATTGACGAACCACCATGTCGCGGGACGTGGCACACGATTTCGCTGTACACTCGCCAATCGCGATGAGATTCCGGCCGAGCTGATTGGGACCGATGCGTTATCGGACCTGGCGGTGGTCAAGTTGGATCTGTCGGCACGTCGCGATCCGACGGCGGAGGTTCCGGTCGCGGAGTTTGGCGATTCGAGCCAGTTGAAGGTCGGGGATGCGGTATTTGCGCTGGGGAGTCCGGCGGCACTCTCGCAGTCGGTCACGTTGGGGATCGTTGCCAACACGGAGATGATCGCGCCCAAGGGAATGGGGGAAGGATTGGTACTGGACGGCGAGAACGTCGGCGAACTGGTTCGCTGGATTGGCCACGACGCAATCATCTATGGAGGTAACAGCGGCGGACCGCTTGTCAATGAAGAAGGATTGATCATTGGAGTGAACGAAGTTGGCATCGGCAGCCTTGGCGGCGCGATTCCCGGAAACCTGGCTAAAGAAGTGGCTCAGGAGTTGATTGCCTATGGCAAAGTCGAGCGAGGTTGGGTGGGAATCGAAGTTCAACCACTGCTGCGTAGCACACCGGAACAAAAAGGGGTTCTTGTTTCGAGCGTGTTCGCTGGAAGCCCGGCAGAAGCGGCGGGTGTGCAACCGGGCGACTACTTGTATCAGTTGAACGGTCAGCCAATCCCCGATGGTCGGGCTCCCGAAGACATCCCGCTGTTCAACGCCATGGTCCTTTCTGCCAAGCCTGGGAGTCGCCTCACGCTTGACGGTCAGCGCGACGGCAAGGAGCAACGCTGGGAAATGGAAGTCGTTCCGCGGATGCCGACGGTGGGATTTGAGCGAGAGTACAATTCATGGGGTATGACGGCGCGACCGATTACGGTCATGACGGCAGTCGAGTTGAAGCGTCCGAATATCAGCGGAGTGCAAGTGCATTCGGTGCGACCTGGCGGTCCGGCGGCGGATGCCAAGCCCCCCTTGAAACCAGATGACGTTATCACCCGCTTGAACGATACCCCGATCAACAACATCGACGACTTGGAAAAGTTCAATGCATCGTTACCACAATCGGATAACAAACCTCAGTCGGTATTGGTTGCCTTTGAGCGGGGAGTAACGAGTGAGCAATTGCTGACGGTCGTCCGAGTGGGACGGGAACCACCGGCCCAAGATCCACTTACAGCGGAGCGCGGTTGGCTGGGGGCGGACGTACAGGTTCTGGGGCGGGAATTGGCTGAGGCCTTGGATCTGAAAGGCAAGACGGGCGTACGGATCACCCGTATTGGAACCGATACGCCAGCTGCCGCAGCCGGTCTGCAGCAGGGGGATATCCTGTTGAAGCTCGACGGTAAGGTGCTACCGGTACGACGGCCGGAAGACGTGAATTTGTTCCGCGACACAATTGGTGCCCGTTCCCCCGGCACGGAGGTTTCATTCGATGTGGTTCGCCAAGGATCACCGATGGCGATCAAAGTCACCCTTGGTGCCAGGCCGCAAGACGAAGACGATGCTGAAGAATGGCAGGACGACTATTTTGAATTCACAGCGCGCGACTTGACCACGGCCGTCAAGGACGCCGAAAACCTACCGATGGATCTGCAGGCTGCGCGCGTCGTGACCGTAGTCCCCAATGGTTGGGCATCCCTGGCAGGTTTACGGACAGGTGACCTGATCCTTTCCATCGACGGTGAGAAGATAACGGGAGCGGAGTCATTGAGGACGAAACTCCACGACTTGCAGGAACGACAGGCATCGCGAACGGTGTTTGCGGTACAGCGTGGCGTACGGCGTCTGTATTTAGAATTAGAGCCATCGTAAGTTGAGAACAGCATGATGAAAACTTTAGGAGTCTCCCGCGTCCGACAGCAACGGCTGCGATCCAAGTTGATGGCGACAGTCGCCGTCGCTGTCGTGGTGCTTTTTGTGAGGGATGGCGATGCCGAATCACCGGTGAGGACAACGGCCGAGCAGTTGCTGCAGAAGTATCAAAACGCACTGGTACACGTTGAGGCGACGGTGCAAGTGAAAATGGAATTGGTGGAAGGACCGCCGGAAATTGGCGAGGCCGTAGCGGCTCAGCCGCCGCGCGAACAGTCGACTTCGACCGATGGCGTCATCGTTGATGCGGCCGGGATCATCGCCGTGCCGCTGGCCGGAATCGATCCCACTCGGTTGACACAAGAAGGAATCAACCTCGGCCCGGCAAAGATCGCCCTGAAGGGCTCCATCACCAGCGTCAAGGTCATTGACGGCGACGGAAGCGAACTCGAAGCCCGCGTGGCACTGGAAGACGCTCAACGCGGGATTGTACTGTTGAAGCTGAGCGACTCGCCCGACGAACCGATGACGTTCGTCGCGGTCGCCGCGGACCAGCAAGCACCGCAGCCATTTGCACAAATGTTGATGTTGGAGCGGCTTTCGGTACGGCTTGGCAACGACCCGATTGTCTCGCTATGCCGCTTTGTGCAACAGCTACCGGGTCCGGTTAGACTTTAC
Organism: Planctomycetales bacterium; assembly: GCA_020426865.1. Lineage (GTDB taxonomy): Bacteria > Planctomycetota > Planctomycetia > Pirellulales > Pirellulaceae > JAGQPD01. Next base: position 6,187 of record JAGQPD010000539.1, on the reverse strand, counting down.
GACATGTCGGGTACGGTTAACGGCGTGGGGTTTGTCGTTTTTGATGTCGAGGAAAAGTTTCAGGGGATGGGTGTCATTCCCCTTCGCAAAGGGGCGGCCGGAGATGTCCCTTTGATGCTGTTGCCTCCGCACGAATTGGCACCACTCATTGAGAAAGTGAAGTCTTCCGAGTAACGCCCCACCGTTTTTTGCGTTCCATAAAAGAAAGCGATCAGCATTGGTATGAATGGTAACACAACACGAGATGGTGTCGGTAGACACTTCCATCAATTTGTTAAATTAATGGCAGTGATGCTGTCATTAAGTATCGGGATATCCTCCAGTGCCGCGGAAGATGCGGTGCAAACAGGAGCAGCAAAAACTTTTGCCGACCGCAAGGAGAACGCGGTTCGCTTGACTGTCACTCGCAAGATTCGGGACCGTGATCGCACGTCGGAAGTGCAAGCGTTGGTCATTGATGAACAGGGAATCATCGTGACCTCATTGGATGGAATTGAATCGGTGGGTTCGGGCCTTCAAGAGATGCTGCAGCGGCGTGGCGGCGGAAACGCCGATAAGGGCGAGCTTACACGGGTCGCGATGATTCGCAGCGATGGTTCGGAGACCGAAGGCGAGGTCGTGCTGACCGATCCCGATTTGGACTTGGCATTCATCAAAGTCACGTTGCCGGAGGACGAAGACGCAGCAAAGCTTGCATCGGCACCGGCAGTGGCCGCACGACCGTTGTTGTTGGACGAAGCGGTCGCCATTTCACGAATGGATGCTGGGTTCCAGTATGAGGCGACAGCGGCCATGGTGCAAATCGCCGCCGTTTTGGAGATCCCTCGTGTACTCTACGTTCCGGCCGGCGGAACGGGCGACAAGGGAGTTGGCGTCTTCAATCTGAAAGGCGAATGTTTAGGGATCACCGCGCAGATCCACAACAAACTCCTGATCGTCCCGATGGAGACGATCTTAAAGTTGGCCGGAACGATTTCGCAATAGCAATCAATATCGCGGTCGGCCATTCACGTTCAAGAGGATGCAAACCGGAAGATGCTCAAACAATTACTGCGCAAGCGTAGGTTGAAGGACCTGTTGGCCGAAGGTGCTCGCGAAAATCGATTACACCGCATTCTCGACACCAAGCACCTGACGTACATTGGCATCGGCGCGATCATTGGCACGGGGATCTTCGTGCTGGTAGGAAAGGTGGCGCGCGATACGACCGGACCGGCGATCACGCTTTCGTTTGTATTTGCCGGCCTGCTCTGTGTGCTGGCGGCGTTTTGCTACGCCGAGTTCGCCAGCATGGCTCCCGTCGAGGGTTCGGCGTACACCTACGGCTACTGCACATTGGGCGAGATTTTTGCTTGGATCATCGCCTGGGATCTTGTCCTGGAATATGCCGTGGCTGCGTCGGCCGTGGCTCATGGATGGAGCCACTACTTTCAGGATATGCTGGGATTGATCAACCAGAAAATACCCTGGATCACGCTCACGGTACCGGAGGCGTTTGCCAGGGCGCCGTTTGACTACGATCACCACGGACGTAATTTCGTCGCGACGGGCAGCTATTTCGATCTGCCGGCCGTATTCATCACCGCGGTGTTGACGGTGCTGCTGGTCAAAGGGATCAAGGAAAGTGCTGGGTTCAATGCGGTCATGGTCGTGTTGAAGGTGGCGGTCGTGCTGGCAGTGATCGTCGTTGGGCTGTTCTACTTAAACCCGGCAAATTGGAAACCGTTTGCACCCTTTGGCTTCACCGGCGTCAGTTTTTTCGGCCATACGATCCTGGGCGGCAACGGCACCGATGGAAAACCGGTTGGGGCGCTGGCGGGTGCGGCAATCATGTTTTTCGCATTTATCGGGTTCGACGGAGTATCGGCGCATTCAGCCGAAGCCAAAAACCCCGAACGCGATGTACCTCGCGCGATTATCCTCTCACTCATTATCTGCACGGTGCTTTATATCGCTGTCGGCGGCGTGCTGACGGGAATGGTCCCTTATACGGAATTGGATCCGGACGCACCCGTATCACGAGCATTCGGCAAGGTTGGTTTGGAAGGTTTTCAGTTTCTCATTGCCGTTGCCGCCGTTGCCGGAATGACCTCCGTCATGTTGGTGAGTATGTTGACTCAACCACGCATTCTCTTGGCGCTCGCCCGTGATGGTCTTCTTCCGCACTGGCCATTTGGTGTGATTCACTCACGGTTTCGCACACCTTGGATCTCGACGATCCTTACTGGAGTTTTCGTCGCCACGCTCGCCGGACTCCTGCCGTTGTCTATCTTGGCCGACTTGGTGAGCATCGGAACGCTGTTGGCATTTGGCATCGTGTGTGGCGCTGTGCTGGTGATGCGATATTTGGATCCCGAAGCGGAACGGCCGTTTCGCACGCCGGCTTTCCCATGGGTCCCCATCGGTGGCATTCTCGGCTGCCTGCTGCTGATGTTCTCGCTGCCGTGGGAGAACTGGTTGCGGCTTTTCGTGTGGCTGGCTGTGGGATTCGCGATCTACTTTACGTATGGATTCTGGCGCAGCAAACAACGAGCGATCGACGAAGCAGTTGCCCGGGAAGCGACGACGTAGGGCAAGCAGCCGATAAGGTTACGAGGATAAGGTTACGAGGGGGAATAGCCCTCCAGGTAGCGTCCCAACATAAAGGCGGTAGCGCCGAAGACCAACATCATCAGCATGTCGCGCAGGCCAAACGAATCGCCCAGAACGCGCGTCAGCTCCAGAAGCATGGCGACAGGTAGCACAACGAGTCCGAATATCTGTAGTGTCCGGCCGAGACGACGCATTGATCGCTCCTACTCAATCAAACTTCACTGTTGCGGGGCAGGGTATTCCTAGCGTCCCGCGGCTTCGTACACGCCGAAAGCGAAGCGTATCCTAGCATTTCGGTTCGCAACTGGACAGGAAGCCCACTCACAACTTAGCCCACTCTATCTATTTTAACACAAACTTGGTCTTGGACTGGGTTGATGTCATGGAGAGGCGACTTCGGACGACTCATTGGAGGGGAATCGCGTGTCGGCGGAGATCGGCGGTAGGGTGGCAAAGTCGAGGAGTCGCGTGCGGGTCACTGAAGCGGATCGCTGTAACGGATCACAAACGAAAAGAGAAGTCCGAGGTGGACCACGAAAGGGTCATTCAAGGCGCATGGGAAGGTCAAGATGGCGAACGAGTCGGGATGAAAAATCGTCCGCAGAGGCGCGATGGGAGAAGAAAAACCACCTTTCGCGAAAAATTTTTCAAAAATTTTTCCCGCGTCTGATTCCGACGAAAAGCACGTTTGGATGTTGTCAAGAAGATCATGGATTACGATCGCGATACGTCACGACGAAGTAAGGCACTCGGCGCGATTAAGAACGCATTCCGCGATTTCACTCAGACACTTTTACGTCTTTCCCACCTTCCACACGCCGTTGTCGCCGCCCGGAGACCAACACCTCCGCGTGGGCGAGGCCGAATCCAGCGTTTGTTGGTCGGGCCGGGATGACGGAACGCCGGTTGCTGGCGTTACGGCCTGCCGGCCTGGTTCGACCTTACAAATTCCCGATGTTTTTGCACACAACCACCGCCGCCGGGGGGTAAGCAACAGCCTGGTTAGTGAAGTGGATGACACGGGCAATGGAGCGATTGTCGACGGCCGGCGGACGCATGCAATTGGGGACGTGAATCAGTGAGACGCAGCGACGGCAGCGAGCAGCGAGAGCGATGACACACATGCATGTCGCAGGCGACAACGCCCGCAACACGACACATACGCGTCTCATCCAGGCAAGCCACATTATTGAAAAGTTGTTGCATCGTCGGTTTTCCAACGCGACGATCGATGATACGGGGAGGCAAAAAAAGGTTTTGTGAAGTTCAAAAGTTGTGGAAAACGTGTTGCATTTTTTTCGCTTCGTAGTACAAATACCTATCAGTGAAAGGCAGAAACCACGCTGCATGGCGTTTGTGTGACTCGGAGTCATACCGGCGCGTGCCCCAGGACGGGAAGTGGTTCTGGAATCCTGACGCGACACCGAGGAGTTCACAAAACGTTTTTGTGAGTCCTTTGCGGGTGTCAGTCACATACCTTTTTTCGGAGGAAGAACTGTGGCCAAGAAGAAGAAGGCTGCCAAAAAGAAAGCAGCGGCTCCAAAGAAGAAGGCGACCAAGAAGAAGGCCGCTAAGAAGGCAACCAAGAAGAAGGCGACCAAAAAGGCCGCTAAGAAAAAGAAGGCTACGAAGAAAAAGTAAGCTCGCTTGACGGCGTTTTGAAACGCTGGAAGTAGCTATCGACTACGACGAGAAAGGGCCGCAGGAATGTATCCAACGCGGCCCTGTTTTTTTGTTACAAGTCGGATATTTACAAGACCGATAAACTCGGAAGTGGTGGTTGAGCGGCATTGGCGTCCGCCAGATTGCGAACCAGTTGGTAACACAATTTCCGGATGATCTCAGCGGCAGCTGAGTCCTTCACCAGGGAACTCATTTGCCCCGCATCTCCTCGCTCCCGAATCTGCATGTTGATCGGCACTTGGCCCAAGAATGGAACGTCAAGTTGCTCCGCCCGCGCCTTCGCGCCGCCGCTTCCAAAAATATCGTGCTGCTTGCCACAATCGGGGCAGAGGAAGCCACTCATGTTTTCCACCATCCCCAGCAACGGTATCTGGACTTTGCGGAACATGGAAATCGCCTTGACGGCATCCAATAGCGCTACATCCTGGGGCGTACACACAACAACCGCACCGGTAAGCGGTAGGATCTGTGAGAGGGACAGCGCGATATCGCCCGTGCCGGGAGGCATGTCGATGACGAGATAATCGAGCTGTCCCCAATTTGTATCGCGGAGCATCTGGGTGATCGCGCCGTGCAACATCGGACCGCGCCAGACAACTGCTTCACCGGGCTCGACAAGCAATCCCATCGACATGACGAGTAAGCCGTCGGCATCGGCGGGCTGGATCTTGTTGTCACGAATTTCCGGTCGTCCGCTAACGCCCAGCAAGTGCGGAATGCTGGGACCATAGACGTCGGCGTCAACGATCCCGACCTTGCTGCCGGCATTCATCAAACCGTAGGCAAGCGATGCTGCGACCGTGCTCTTACCGACCCCACCTTTGCCCGACCCGACGGCAATTACGCTGCGCGCCATCAGGCCAATCTGCCCGAGCGGACTGACTGGCCGCTGCTGGATTCCCATCGTCACTTCGACGTCGGAAACACTCGGAAACTTGCATCGCAACAGCTCGATGGCGGCTTGTTTCGTTTCATCGGCCAATAGTGCCGAGTGACTCGTCAAGCTCAACGTCAGCTTGATCGACTTGTCGTCGCACACCACGTCCGACACCTGGTCCATTTGAACAACATTGCGTCCCGAAAGCGGATCCGGCAACTCCTTCATCACCTCCAGTACTTGTTGACGGTCCATTGTGCTCATTCGGATCTGCTCCTATAGGCTGTATTGTCTTGGAATATGGTAGTTGAGTCCTAACGATCGATGATCGATGCCTACCAAGTCTAGAGCTTGCGGGTAGCAGTTTGAACCCTAAATTGAGTTTTCTGCCCTAGGCATTCCGTGCTGTATAGGGGCGCAGCCCCGACACGATGCCCTTCGGGCCCGAAGGGCCCGGTTTCCGCCGCCCCGCGCCCCCAGGGCCGAAGGCCCGACGCAAGTGTGTTACGGTCCTGCGCCGGGTTCGCAGTCATACTCGGCATCGCGGTACGCGTACTCGTAGTCGGCCGTTGTCGGTCGACCAGGGTTCAACATTCGTTCCAATGTTGGCGCGATCATCGAGTACGAGTACCGCTGCGCACAGTACGAGTACGGCGAAGTGCCACCCGGGTCTCTGACGATAGCGAGTCGTGCTTTGCGGGGGTGCCGCCATACGGCTGGGGACAGCCGTGGCACTTTGGCAGAACGTTTGAAATCACGCGGTTGCGGCCAAGTGACTTCGATATCAGAAAACGCGCGATCCGCAACCCGCGTGCATTTCATCGTCCTGGCTCTTTGTGACGCACGGGTGGCGCCAACCGCGCCCTCGGTCCATCTGTAACGCTCCGGTGTCACTCTTGGCCCCCTCGTCGGCTTGCCCGGCAGGAGCCACCGCTTGAAAGCTAGGGCGCCAATCGTTGTCACACCCGCCCGGGCCGGGGTGGGGTGGTGAAGTCGCGGAACCACTAGCCAACCAAACTTTGGCTCCTGCCGGGC
>JAGQPD010000538.1 GCA_020426865.1 Planctomycetales bacterium | reverse complement strand
GCGTCGGCAAGACGACGACGGCGATTAATTTGGCGGCGGGACTATCGCGGGCTGGAGCACGGACATTGTTGATCGACTTGGATCCCCAGTGCAATGCGACAACGGGTCTGGGAATGAAGCCGACGCCGCGGCATCCGTTGGTATCGCAACAGCCGTTGCGGGAGTCGATAAGTGGTACGTATTCGAGCAACCTGCAGTTGTTGCCGGGGAGTCGCAGTTTTCAGGACGTGGATGCGCTGGCGGGCGACCGGGCGTGTGAGTCGTCGGATGCATCGACATTGGAAAAGCACTTGGCAGCGGGGATGGGGAGTTTCGAGTTTGTGCTGATCGACTGCCCTCCATCGCTGGGGCGGTTGACACAGACGGCGTTAGCGGCATCGACGGAGGTCTTGATGCCGATCCAATGCGAGTACTTTGCGATGGAGGGGTTAACGCAAATGATTCACGTGATCCGGCGTGTGATGCAGCAACCGGAGCGACGTTTGGAGTTTGGCGGTATCGTGTTAACGATGTATGACCCCACATTGGAGTTGACGGAGGAAGTGGATCAAGAGGTCCGGGAATTTTTTGGGGACATCGTATTCCAGACAGTGATCCCGCGGGACGTGGCGGTGTGTGAGGCCCCCAGCCATGGTCGGGCGGTCATTGACCATACACCGCGAGCGCGTGGTGCCCGCGCGTACATCGAACTTTGCATGGAGGTATTAGATCGTGACTAAAGAGCGTCGACTGGGTCGTGGTTTGGCGGCATTGTTAGGCGAGCCGATGGAATCGTCCGAGCAAGCGGCTGTGGACATGCAGCGAGTGCGGATCCATCGTCCTGACGACGACGTCTCGACGTCGACATCGGACGGGCAGTCGGACGATGCGATCGGCGGTGCGACGGACAGTCGCCAGATCTTGATGTTGAACGTAGACGATATTGAACCGAATCCATTTCAACCGCGCCGCGAATTTGGTGAATCGGAACTGGCGTCGATGGCGGAGAGTTTCAAGGAGCATGAGCAGTTGCAGCCGATCCTGGTGCGACGCCAAAACGATCGTTGGCAGATCATATCGGGCGAGCGACGATTGCGCGCGGCGATCCATGCCGGGATGAAACAGATCAAGGCCTGCGTGCGTGAAGCCGACGACCGCTTAGTTGCCGAATTGGCGATCGTGGAAAACCTGCAACGAAAGGACCTCAACGCAATCGAGAAGGCAACTTCCTTTCACAACTACCTGCGACAACACAACTGCACTCAGGACGATCTCGGAAAGCGGATCAAGGTTGATCGATCAACGATCGCCAATTTGATGCGATTGCTCGAGTTGCCGATGATGGTCCAGGACATGGTGCGCAGCAACGAAATCTCGATGGGGCATGCCCGATCATTGTTGTCGCTGGGCGATCCACGGTTACAGATCGAGTTCGGCAAGCGAATTCGCGACGAAAATTGGAGCGTGCGGGAAGCCGAGCGCCAGGTCGCCGAACATATCCAAAACGAAGATAGTGAACGCCTGTCCATTAGCAATGCGGCAAAAATCCGTCGGCAGCGGAATCAGCAGCAGAATCAACAGGTTGCGGCGTTGGAAACGGAGCTGCGGCATGCTCTGGGCACAAAGGTCGACATCAAGAAGAAGGCCCGCGGGACGGGTGGCCAGATCGTCCTTCATTTCAGCAGTTTGGACGAATTCGATCGAATTCGCGAACATCTGGTGGGCGCCAAGCCGCTCAATACATAGTTCGACGAGAGCGATTGCCGACCTTGGAGAATTCGATTAGGATACTGAACTTAGCGTTACGGGGCGTGGCGCAGTCTGGCTAGCGCGCCTGCTTTGGGAGCAGGAAG
>JAGQPD010000537.1 GCA_020426865.1 Planctomycetales bacterium | reverse complement strand
TTATAGCAGCTGTCTCGGCACCTGTGCGACGAAAAATGAGATTATAATAGACCGATCGAATTCAGCCCAACCCGTCTGACTCGACCTCCTCCGACACTCGAGACCGCCGATGTCCCGGAAACCGCAATCCGAAGCGCCGCAGCAGCCGAGGGAAAGCCAACCGACGGAAAGCCAGCCGACGGTCAGCGCCGACGATTCGGTTGTCGTCCGATTCCTTCGAGCAGCACGGAACAGGCCGGAGCTGAGAATTGAGCAATTCACCGAGCCGCTGCCAACCCACGATGAGACGACCAATCTGATTGCCCTGGTGGCGGCCGAACTGACCCTACGCATGGAGCGCGGCGAATCGGTGCGTGTGGAAGAGTACTTGCAGCGTTTCCCGCAACTGGGACCACGCGACAAATTGCCTTCGCTGTTGATCGCCAAGGAAATCGAATCGCGACAGCGTCGCGGTGAGCGCGTCACGCAGACCGAATATGTCCAACGGTTCCCCAAGCAGATGGCCGAGCTGCTGGCTCCTCCCTCGCGCTCGAAAGACACGACGCCAACGCGTCCGACATCGCAGCGGCCCTTGTTCGCACCCGGCAGCCGCGTGGGCGACTTTCAGATCCTCGAGGTCCTCGGCCGCGGCGGATCCGCCGACGTTTACGCCGCCCAACAGCTGTCACTCGACCGCAAAGTCGTCATCAAGCTCTCCCGGGACACTGTCGGCGAAGCCCGGATCCTCGCCCAGCTGGACCATCCGCATATCGTCCAAATCTACAGCCAACACGAACACGGGCCATACAACGTGATCGTCATGCGTTATGTCCCCGGTGCGACGCTCACCGAATGGTTGCTCAACCTGCCGCCCGACAAGTCACACGCATGGTCTGGCACCGATCTGGCAAAGTGGCTCAACCAACGCATTGGCCACGACGGCGATCCCCACGATCTCCGTCGCGCAGGCATTCCTTACGCCACCCAAGCCGATGACTTGCAGTCCGCGTCGTTGTCACGGGCCGTCGCCATGATCATGCTCGACATCGCCCAGGCGCTGTCCCACGCACACCGGCGTGGGGTCCTGCATTTGGACATCAAGCCTTCCAACATCCTGCTCGACTCACGCGGACGTGCGTTGCTGATGGACTTTCATATATCCAGCCTCCGCCAAGATGCCACGGATATGTCTCATCACTTACAAGGGGGAACATTGGCGTACATGTCACCCGAACAATTGTTCCATTTCCTGGGACATTCCGACGATCGCCTGGCGCGGCTGGATGAACGGTCCGACGTCTTTGCGCTCGGGCTCGTATTCCATGAATTGCTTTTCGGACAACCGGCATGGCCCCTGCCCGCCGCCCAACTCCCCACCGACGCGGCGCAACGCCTGTTGGCAGCCCGCAAAACGTCCCCCATGATCGGACGATCGGTCGGCCCTCACATCTCTCAAGGCCTGCGGTCGATTCTTGCTCGATGCCTCGCTCCCGATCCCGATCAGCGCTACGCCAATTGCGAACTGCTGACGCAGGACCTCACCTGTTGGCTAAACGACAAACCGCTGCGCCACGCCGCTGATCCGTCACTCAAGGAACGATCCGGCAAATGGCTCCGGCGCAATCGCCTGCGACTCGGCATCGTCGCTGGAGCTTGCCTGTTGCTGTCCACGTTCCTGGGATGGCAAACGTCTCGGGAATTTCACCGACTGCAAGTTGCCGAACACTTTCTCGCCGAAGCTAATACCAATATCATCGATGGCCAATACCCATCGGCCATGGAATTACTCCACCAGGCGCGCGCGGAATTGCATGTCCCACCGTCCTGGCCCGGTGCGTGGCTCACAGAATCTCGTCGTCATCATGCGAACGACACCGTGCGTGAATTGACCGACCGCCTCGCCCCGTTCCAATGGCAACCCAACCAACAACACTCCGATATGCAGGCCATCAGCTTGTCTGGCATCCGCGCCGACCTGGGCATCAACCCGCTTACCATTTACTCCCTTAATGTTGGCGATCAATGGCGTGAACAGTTCCAAGTCGACGAGAAGAACCCCGCCGACCGCCGAAGCTTTCTCGAAACCGTTACCGAAGTGCTGCTCGTGCAATTAACCATCGCATCGTCCGTTGCCAAGGACAACTCGGCCGATCATCAAGCTGCCGTCTCCCATTTTTTTCGCCGTCTGCCCGGCGAACACCAACATCTACCATTGATTGAATTCCTGCAAACAGAACTAGCATCGAAATCGATCGCCCAGATCGAACTCGCATCCCTGGCAAATGCCGCGAATGACGAATTCCAACATTATCTGGTCGGAGTTGTGGCAGGGATCCGAGGCGACAACGTTGTTGCCACCGAACAATTCGAATTGTGCTTGCGGGAAAACCCGCAAAGGTATTGGGCACATTTCTTTGCGGCCTTTTGCTACCATCGCGCCGGACGCTCCGAACAAGCCATTCGCAGCTACGGCGCTTGCCAGGCATTGCAACCCGATTATGTCTGGAGCTACTACCATTTGGGCCTGCTCTACCATTCTCGCAATAACTTCGACGAGGCGCTCGAGCAACTTCTGATCGCTGAGGAAAAAGCGCCCGAACAACAACTCATCCACGCCGCGTTAGCAGAGACATGGTCGAAAAAGAACGAATGGCAGAAGGCGATTGCTTCGTTCACGCGTGCAATTGAGCTGGGCAATGATACGGCCGCTGTCTACACTGGCCGTGGAGTCGCTCATTTCCGCTCCAACAATCTACGTGCCGCGCTCTTCGATGTTCGCCGAGCACTCAGTCAAGACCCCGCCTCGCCAAACGCTCGGCGATTGATGCGGATCCTGCAAATGCGCCGAGCCAATGACGTTGCCAACTGACCGGTCGCACTCAATAAACCCCAACCATATCCTCATCCACCGCCGCGCCAAGCAAGGCGCTCTGAAATTGCAGTGGTCGACGCTACTTCGCTCGCGCCGTTCGCTCCGGCAATCCTGCTGGCATGAATTGCATGCGCAATGTCGTTTGTAACTGCTGTAAATGCGTGTGGTTGCCCAACTGCGACGCCAATGTCATGTCTTGCTTGATGACCGACTGCACAAACCGACCGGCCGCCGCGTCAAAGTACATCGAACCCCCGTTGTGCTGCCCCTGCACCTTGACGTTCAACCCCAGCGCGTTTTGCCCATCACCAAATCCAATTTTCATGGCAACGTCAATCCGTTCGAGTGCCCGCTGTTCGACATTCACCGTACCGCGATACGTGTAAGTCGTCTCCGTTTGCAGCGGCCCAAGCGGGCTGTTCGTCGTATTCACTGCCTGCCACGTGTCGCCGACCCGCACCGGCTTTTCCGGCAGCACGGCTGTCACTTCACTAATCAATTGTCGCATTCCGTCCTGCGAGAAGACGTCTTTCAATTGGGCGCCGGCGTGCGCCGTCTTCAACGCCTCCTCGGCACCCGGGGATAGCTTGATGCTGGTAATCTGCCCGCGATCAGACATTTCTTGTAGAAACGTGACGCCGATGAGTGGTTTGAGCCCCTTCGCAATCGTCGCGGCCATCCCCTGCGGTGGCTCTTTGCTCGCCGAATCATAGACCAGCGATTCCCCATCCGACGTCTTCATCTCCATCCGCAAACGCTCGATCGATTGGTCCATTTGCATCGAGCCGTCGGGTTGCGTACCAGTCACACGCCATTGCAGTTCCATCGACATGTCGGCTTCGGTGGATAACGCCTCACCGACCCCCGACGATTTCATCACCATCTCTTGCGAGAACTGCACGCGCAGGCTCTCGCCGTCCCGTAGCTTCCAGCGCAACGATTTCGCACCCGGTGGATCAGCAGCACTAGCAGTCGCCGCCGCAAAAATGGAATCCATCGTGATGGCGATGACCGCAAAATAGCATGCCATCGACAATGGCCGGAACGTCAATCGGCAAACGGAGAATGGTACGAGCTTACGCATCGGCAGGAACCCTCCTGGTTCATCACTTCCCTTGTTGATAGCACCGAGCCGGATTATGCCAACTTGTTCGGTTCCCGTCCAGAC
>JAGQPD010000536.1 GCA_020426865.1 Planctomycetales bacterium | reverse complement strand
ACATCGCTTCACGCATTGCCGGAGTCGGGCGAGTTACCGTGTCACTACGCAGATCGATTTGTATCGGCGGCAATGAGTCCATATTTCGAATCACCTGATTCTTGTCGGTTTGGTCGTGTCGAGTTGGTTGTGTCGAGTTGGTTGTGTCGATCTTGCCCCCCACCCAACGGCGGTGGGCTATTCGAATTGTCCGGATCCGAACACAATATTAGCATGGTCACGTCTCCTTTGCCGCCCGTAATGCCTCGCCAGCACTCTGCATTCTCCGCGGAACGGCTTTGAAGGAACCGCCGCAATCAGCTAGCCAACTCGAACCGAAAATGAATACCCCCAACTTGAACATCCAACGCTTCGATACCCGGCACGACAACGTAAGTGTGGTCCTGCAGCGGCTTCGCCAGCAACTAAGTCCGCGTGGCGATGTCGTCAGCGAAGCTGGTCGCAAAAAGACCATGGAGGTCTTCGGGGCCCCGCTGACGCCCGCCGAGGTCGTCCAGCGGATCTGCCAGGATGTCCGCGAACAGGGGTTGGCCGCGCTGCTAAACTACACACAACGGTTGGACCATGCAGCCGTCGATGCTGCGAGTCTTAGCGTGAGCGAACATGATTTGCGGGCCGCTCACGACAATGCCGATCCAGAATTTCTGGCGACCATCCGCCGCATCCGCCGCAACATCGTCGAATTCCAGACGGCGATCTTGCATCAAGATGTCGTGGTTCAACGGCCCCCCAATGTGACCTTGCGCCAGCGTTATACACCATTGCAACGCGCCGGACTTTGTGTTCCCGGCGGCGCCGCCGCTTACCCATCGACCGTCTTGATGACAGCCGTCCCCGCGCAGGTTGCGGGAGTCCAGCAGTTGGCCGTCGTCGCTCCTCCCACCAATTTCGGCGCGAACAATCCAGACATCCTGGCTGTCTGTTATGAACTCGGGATCCACGAAGTGTATCGCGTGGGGGGCGCTCAAGCCGTAGCTGCCTTGGCATACGGCGTGGACGGGATGCCGAAAGTCGACAAGATCGTAGGTCCGGGAAATCTATTCGTGGCACTGGCGAAAAAGCAGGTCTATGGCGAAGTTGATATCGATTCGATTGCCGGCCCCAGCGAGGTCGTGGTGATTGCCGACGATTCAACACGTGCCGACTTTGCCGCGGCCGATCTGCTGGCCCAAGCCGAACACGCACCCGGGGCGAGTATCCTCATTTCCTGGAGCCAAGATCTCGTCGAGCAGACGGTCACGCAGCTGAACGCCCAAGTCCAGCAACTTTCGCGTTGCCAGCTTACCGTCCATAGCCTCGAGGCGTACGGAGCGTTGATCCTCTGCCGCGACGAACAGGAAGCGTGTGAATTGACGAACGAGATTGCCCCTGAGCACCTGCATATCGCCACAGAGCACGCGCACCGGTTGTGCGAAAAGATCGTCAACGCCGGCGCGACGTTCCTAGGAAATTACTCGCCGGTTGCGCTAGGCGACTATGCCGCCGGTCCGTCGCACGTGCTGCCGACCAGCGGAACCGCGCGATGGGCAAGCGGCCTGTCGGCCAACCATTTTCTCCGTTCGTCCAGCGTCATTGAATATTCCGCGGAAGCCCTGGGGGAAATCGCCGCGGACATTGGACGCATGGCCGAGAAAGAACAATTGACAGCCCACCGCGCAAGTGTCACGATCCGTAAATGACGGCGTCATTCCGCACGGTACTCCCTCCCGTCACGAACCTAGCGATTCGATACCCATGCAACAGTACGTACGCAAAAACATTCAGGAAATGACCGGCTATACCCCAGGCGAGCAGCCGCAGGCCGGAAAATTTGTCAAGCTCAACACCAATGAAAACCCCTATCCCCCCTCCCCCGCTGTGGGACGAGCCATCCGCGAAGTCTTGGAACGTGGATTGTCGCGATATCCCGATCCGACCGCCACGGCGTTTCGCATCCGGGCCGCCGAAGTTCTGGCAGTCGAGCCCGATTGGATCTTGTGCGGCAATGGAAGTGACGACATTCTGACGATCGTAACTCGGGCGTTTATCGCCGAAGGCCAAACGCTTCGTTCGGCCTACCCCAGCTATATCCTCTATCGCACACTCGCCGAAATCCAAGGAGCGACGTTCGAATCGATGCCTTTCCATCCTGACTGGAGCTTGCCTGCGTCATTTGCGGACATGCGAGATGACGTCCGCCTGGCAGTGCTCGTAAATCCTAACAGTCCCTCAGGAACCATGGTCCCGCCCGATGTCGTCGCGACGCTGGCGGCTCGTTTGAATTGTCCGTTGCTCGTTGACGAAGCTTACGCCGATTTCGCCGACACCAATTGTTTGCCGATCGTCCGTCAACACCCGAACGTGATGGTCGTCCGCACGATGAGCAAATCGTACGCACTGGCAGGCCTGCGATTCGGATTTCTTGTCGCGCAACCGACGGTCATCCAGCAACTGCTGAAAGTCAAAGACTCCTATAATTGCGACGCCCTCTCCATCGCGGGCGCGACGGCCGCCATCGACGATCAGCCCTGGTTGCAGGATAATCGAAGCAAGATTCTCGCCACCCGCGATCGACTGACAGAATCCTTGCAGTCGATGGGGTTTGCCGTCCAGCCCTCTCAGGCGAATTTCGTCTGGTGTCAACATGCGGACCAACCGAGCCGGCCCCTCTACGAGGCCCTCAAGGCGCAACGCGTTTTGGTCAGATACATGGACTATCCGGATTGGGGCGACGGGCTGCGTATTACCGTCGGAACCGACGAACAAACTGACGCCCTACTGGCGATTCTGCAAAGTATATTGAAATGATCTGAAACAATACCTTCGGGAGCCCCAATATGGCCGACTCGGCAATTCGCTCGGCAAGTATTGACCGCCAGACCAAAGAAACGCAGATTCGTCTCGAACTTTCGCTGGACGGAACAGGACAATGCGATGTCACTACCGGCGTCGGGTTTCTCGACCATATGCTGGACCTGCTCACACGTCATTCCTGTACCGATCTAGTCTGTCGCGCCAGTGGTGATTTGCACGTCGATCAACATCACACGGTGGAAGATGTCGGGATCTGCTACGGCCAAGCGCTGCGGCAAGCCCTGGGAAACAAGTTGGGCATCCGTCGATATGGCCACTGTGTACTCCCCATGGAAGAATCACTGGTCACCACCGCGATCGACCTGAGCGGTCGTTGCTTCTTGGTGTTTAACGCGGACTTCCCAAGTTGACGAATTGGCGACTTTGACAGCGAGTTGGTCGAAGAATTCTGGCAGGCATTTTCGGGAAACGCCTTGTGTAACCTGCATATCCTGTTACATCACGGTCGCAATAGCCACCATATCAGCGAAGCGATTTTTAAGAGCGTTGCCCGATCCCTTCGCATGGCGATCGAAATCGACCCGCGGATGGCAGGAGTGGTACCAAGCACCAAAGGGACACTGTAGCGGCCTTTGCCACACGGCTGTCCCCAGCCGTACAGAGTCACACGGCTGTCGCCATCCGTTCAAACAAGGCCTCGCCTCAAGGCCGCTTTGATAAACAATGCCGTCGCAGCCAAAGGAATTGCGTGCGATGGCGGCGATGGCGATGGGGACGATACGGTTGGAACAGCCGTAGGACTTTAGCGGCGTCGCCGCGCGGCCAGGCCGAGCAATCCGAGGCAGGCGATAGCAAGCGACGCGGGTTCGGGCACGTTCGCCACATTCGGAGCCCCACCGGGAACATTGAGCTTCCACTGCCGGAAGTCTTCCCAGCTGACCACACCGTCGAAGTTCAGGTCACCTTCGGTGCGTTGGGTTGTGGACATCATGAAATGATCGCGAATGATCTCGAAGTCGGCAAGCGTTACAACGCGGTCACCGTTGACGTCGCCATCAATGAGCTGCTGACCGGCAACGGTCAATTCGAAGCCGTTCATCGCGAAGAACAGCTTGTGCGTGTCGACGGGATCGACGCCGTCGATATACTCGGCGAAGCGGAATACGATATTGTCGGCGGCCCCCACCGTGAAGGATGTCTTAAACGTCGAGGGCAAGAGCGCTGGATTGGGATTGTCACCGGCACCGTCATCGACACCAACATAGGGCCGCAATGAGTCGGGCGCACCGCCCGGTGTGCTATCGGTCATCTGTTTGTCGGCGAGAAAAACGTACGATGCTCCACCGTCTTTCGAGATTTCCACCTGGAAATCGGACCAGATATTCTCCGTATCGTGGTGGTACGACAGCCAGTCATACGTCCCTTCCGGAAGCCCGCCCAACGACAGTGTCATATAGGTCGGAGTGGTTGCGGCGGTACGGTCCCAATCGCCATTACCGCCTTGTGCGGTCCGGCTGTCGGTACCGATCCAGTCCGTCAAAAGATCAAGGCGCTCACCGGTCCAATTCGCATCATTTCCAGGGGCCCGATCGATCATCTGCATGACGGTATTAGCGGTCGAATTTGGCCAAGCAGGCGTCACCGCAATGGAGGTCCCAAATGCGTTGAAATTCTGGGTCGTAAATTCGGCCGCCACTTCGTGATTGGCAATGTAAGACTGGTAGCCCGCCTGGGTGTGCGGGCCGCCGTCCTGGTTGCCACCATTGTCGAAATCAATAAACAAAGGTTGAGCCTGAACGGTTGCTGTGGAAACGGCCACGACCGCCAACACCAGGCAAAGTTGAAATCGCTTGAGATTCATGATACCGCTGCCTCCCAAATTTTCGTGTGCTCTGCCACGTTCGAAGAACCGAAGCAAGATTGCCATTTGTATGTCTCCGTCTAGAATCGCATGTTATCTTAAGTGTTTCCAGCCAACAATGCAGGCGTGTAACTGGCTCGCCTGAACAACTTTTTCGATCGATTACCGCAACTTTCGGCGTACCGACTGCACGAGCGGTATCAGTCCACACAGTAGCCAACCGCCCATGGCTGGCTCGGGCACTGCAGCCGTGGCCACCGTCGCAAGGGAATTGCCAAAGTTGTCTTTCCAGACGGTGTAGTCGGCCGCGTCGATGACACCATTGCCGTTGCCGTCGGCGTCGAGATTCGTATCCGATCCGAAATTGTCTTTCCAGACGGTATAGTCGGCGGCATCCACGGTGAGATTGTCATTATAGTCTCCCGCGGTATCGTAGGTAATGCCCAGGCTGCCGACTTCCAACTGGATGTCAACCGCGGCCGGTGACGGCGACACGGGACCCAAGGCGCGAAATCCAAAGGACCCGACATGGAAGTTCGGCTTTCCATCAACCAGGACACATTCCGCATCACAATCCGGTCCCATTCCCCGGGCTTTGTTGTTGCCAACCGTGTGGCCCTGCAACTGATCGATCCGGTCGCTGAAACCAAATTGGATCTCGGTTTCACTGAAGGTGAACAGTCCGGAAGTGGTATCATTGACGAGTTCGAACCGCGGTAGGCCATTCACCTGGGGATTGTGAATTGTGATCTCATCGTCCAAGAAATCAATGGCGACATCCGATGCCACGAGATTGAACGACAGAGTCTTGACATTGGTATTGGGGGCTAACGCGGCCCACAAATGCAAGGTGCCGGTTTGTCCCTCGGCCAACGTCTGTTGGCCGGCGACGGGCGCCCCGGGAGCGGCGTTGGTGGTGAGCCAAAAATGAGTTTCCTGGGCGCTGGTTCCATGAACCAGGCATAGCATGGGCAAGGCCACGACCACGATTAGCAGCGTCCGCATGTTGTTTTTCCCCTGCACTGGAATCAAAAATGCCCGACAACGAGGGACCGCGATTGTAGCAAACCGGTGGCTCAAAGTGAATCATTGGCGAGTTCGCCAAATATTGGGAAAAGTCTCGAGTCTTAAATATACTATTGGGGGATGGGTTGAGTGAGGGGGCGAGACCGGCGGTTCCTGTGCAGTACGAGCCGCCTGCGACCACCGTCTCCAGCGAAAACCTTGTTCGGCCCCGGCTTGGTCCGATGTTTCGAGCCACTTCCAGTCGTTCACCGCAGCAGAGAGACAGGCAATGCCCAACAGCAGATGGCGTCGTCGGAATTCCAACCGATTCAGCTCCGAGTGGTTGGAAGGACGTCACTTGTTGGCCGCCCAGCCGATCATCAACGAGTTCCTGGCATCCAACGGTGGTACACTCCTGGACGGCAACGGCGCAACGTCCGACTGGATTGAACTTTACAATGCCGGCGACCAGACCATTGATCTGCAGGGTTGGTACTTGACGGATGACGCGACGGAGTTGGACAAGTGGACTTTTCCGAACCTCAGTCAATCGCAACTATCGCCGGGTGAGTATCTGGTGGTGTTTGCGTCTGGAAATGGAGCCCCCGACGCGAGCAACAACCTGCACACGACCTTCTCGCTGTCGGCTGGTGGAGAATACGTTGCTTTAGTGGATCCGACACTGACGGTTGTCAGCCAGTTCGGGCCGGCTGGGGTCAACTACCCAGCCCAATACGCGGACATCTCCTACGGCATTGATAGTGGCGGAACCAGCGGGTACTTCTTGACACCGACACCGGGCCAGTCAAATGGCACAGCAGTCGCCGGGTTTGTCGAGGACACGAGTTTCAGTGTCGACCGAGGATACTACGAGTCTGCCTTTGCTGTCACTATAGCGTCATCGACGCCGGGTGCGACGTTAGTCTATACAACCAACGGAAGTGCACCGACCTTGAGTAACGGAACGCTAGTATTCGCGGGAGCAAGCACATCGCCGTCGGTGGACATCATGGTCGATACCACGACAACGTTGCGAGCCGCGGCATTCAAGACGGGCTTGCAGCCTACGAACGTCGATA
>JAGQPD010000535.1 GCA_020426865.1 Planctomycetales bacterium | reverse complement strand
ACTTTACAAGTTCGGGTACGTTCTCGGCGAATGTAGCCAACGGCACCTATTTTGTCTCGTTAACTTTCGGCGACAATGCCTTCGGACACGATTTCATGCAGTTTATCGCTGAGGGTACCAATCTCGGTACATTCTCGACGACTGCAGGTTCGTTCCAGACCGTGACGACAACTGTGGCGGTGACCGATGGCCAATTCAACCTGAACTTGAACGATCTTGGCGGTGCTGATCCGTTTGCTGTCATAAACCGATTGGAACTGAACCAGATCGGTCCGGATTCGCGGACGATTGACAGCGTGTTCGGGGAAGATGACCTCGACTTGTTCGGGCTGCTGTAAAGGACATTAGGCAACCGGGAAGACCCGTTGCAATTCGACAGTTTCCCAAAAGCCGCGTGGTTGCTTAGCAAGCCTCGCGGCTTTTCTTGTTGTGACCGAATCGTCCGTCAAATTCGGTAACTCCCGAGACTTCTCCGTAATTTTTTCGCACAATAGTTAAGCGTGATTTTCTCCCTCTTGTTACAATGGAAATCACGTGAGTTGGCCCCATAATCGAATTCCAGGGCGCCGATCGCTGGACTATCTGTTGGCCTTGTTCCCCCGAGAATTCCCGATGTTCCCGCTCCAGCTCTCTCGAACCAACCAATCCCGTATCGCCCTAGTGCGTGCGGTACTCATGCCGGTTTTGGTGACGGTGATCATCGCGGCCATCCATCGCACGTCAGGCGGCGCAATCATCGTGAACGCCCCTCGCGATATCACGCATCAGGTGATCGTCCAGATGATCCAAACCGCCGAGGACGGCGGCACGAATCCTGCGACGGCCTTTGACAATGAGCTGCGATTTGCCAACATCGAATCGCGAATCGACGACATCTGGGCTCAAGCAGGCGTTGACGTAAGGATCCTGCCTGCACTAAGCGTTTGGCAGGACTCGTTCGCACTGCATGGTACGTCAAGCCCTCGCGATGTGAGCGATTTTGCTGAGATCTTCGCACGTGCATCGCTGGCCGGTGTGCTAAACCCCGATCCATACGTCCTGAACATGATTCTCGTCGACACCGTTCCCGGCGCTTTTCCAGTCGGCACAAATACCGTAGATGGTCTCAGCTTCTATGGTAGAAATGGAATGGTTATCGCAATTGGCGAGAATCTTCCGTTGTTTCAAGCCGGGCGCGACGGGATTGCCCACGTCGTCGCACACGAAATCGGGCATAATCTAGGGTTGACCCATCCCTTCGGCGGTGCCGTGGGACTTTCCAATTTAATGAGCCCCAATGGGGCGACTGAACAACTCACCGATGCTCAGATCGATGCAATCTTCGGCACGGAGGCGCGTAACGATGACATCGCGTCGATTCCGTTTGGTGGTACCGGTTTTTTGCGCCCCATTACAACTGTGCCAGAACCGACATCCAACGCTGCGTTTTTATGGACAATGTGTGCAGCATGCCTCGCTAACCGCCGTTTCCGAAGAATCAAGAGCTAGTATCCATGAGGAATCTCGTCGTAGTCATCCTTGGCCTGTTCGTTTGGATCACACATTCCACATCTCGCGCCGACTTGGTCACGTATCAATTGAACGGGACGATTGATGTTGAATTCAATACGGATGGCGAGTTTTCCGTGGGCGATGCAATGACGGCAACATTCACGCTGGATCACGCGGCCTCACCAACTGGGACGACCGCGACGTTGGCGAGCTTCGACAATGCGGTAACTGGGCTGACGGTCAGCTTTCCGGCGGCCAATGGAGGAGCGGGATACACTGTCACGGGTATTGGGCCGTCAGCGAATTCAACGAATTTGGTTGGTTTTGACCAGTTTCAGATTCTCGTCAACGACGCCAACGCCGCAGATGTCAATGGGGCGCCATTCGATTATTTGACGCTCGGCTGGATCGATGCTACCGATTCGGCATTTTCGGTAATTCCACCGCCGCTTGGCGATCCTACCGATGCCGCGTGGTCGCAGAGGGCCTTTGAATTGTCGTGGGGGTCGGGCCTGGTAGCCGGTAGCTTCACGACAACTGCTGTTCCTGAACCTTCACCAGCAATTGCGATTGTCATTTGCACTAGCATCTGCCTGATCGGAAAGCTCCTGCTTCGCGCGATCCAAGTCGATTGAACCGATTTACGAACCCAAACCGTAAGGTGAGCTCTCGCATTCCCGCTGACTGTTCCCATCCGCGACTTTGTTCCACGTTTCTTTGAATCGCGATTTTATGCTGATACCTTTGGCCCTCAGTGGCGGACCTTTGCAAAGACGCAATTGGATACCGATCAAGTAGCGGAGAGTACGCTGCGATTCAGTTCGGAAATCAATTGGAGCGAAGACGATATCAAGGGAAAATGCGTGATCGAGCTTGGCAGCGGCGCCGGACGCTTTGTCGACGTTGTTAGCCGAATGGGCGCACGGCTCATTGTTGGGCTCGACGCATCGGACGCAGTCGACGCAACTCAAGCGAATCTCGGCCATCGCGAAAACGTCCTCATCGTTCAAGCCGATATGTTCCATCCGCCCTTTCGGCCGGGAACGTTTGACCTATCCTACTCCATTGGCGTCATGCACCACACACCTTCTCCGTCGGACGCGTTCAAGAAAATGGTCGAGTTGACCAAGTACGGAGGTCGCGTCGGCGTTAGTCTCTATGAAATCTCATTATATCGACGTCCAAATCGTAATTCACTAAAGACAAGCACCATGGAATTGCTGTGGGCCATGAACGCGTGGCGATGCGAGTTTTTTCGCACAATCACAACTCGTCTGCCGCAAACGTGGTTCTTGGCGTACTGCAAATAGTTTGTTCCAGTTCTTCATTACTTGAATAAAATCCCGTTGGTCGGAAGGCTTCGATATCTTTTTCCGGTAACATGCTATAGGCACTTGCCTGTCGGTTGGTCGATGGTGGACACACACGACACATACGCGACCAAGATCGTTCACCAATATCGCCACAAGGATGTCTATCAGTGGTTCCTAAGAAATGGACTTAACCCGATCGTCGTGAATAATGGTCGAGCCGGATGGGTAAGTCTGACGGGGACACGTACGGATTCGCCTCTGCCTCCAGAGCTGATGAGTGCCATCCGAGACCAACCAGTCGGCCCCGGTTTGCCGGGCACCTATGATCCAGGGACGGACACGATCAATGCTGAATAATGTCGTGAGTTCTTCGTGATGCAGAAGTGACCTCCATGCCACTAACGCCGGATTGCAGGAATCATGAAATCAGACGAACACCGCAGTCCCGTGCGCTGAATCGACAGAGACTGACAACTCGCGTCAGTTTCGTCCATTTCATCCTGCGACTTCCCTCTTATCATCCTGCCCTTCATCATCCTGCCTACCCGAATTCCGTGTTGAAGTAGGCAGGATGATGAAGGGCAGGATGATAAGAGACGTGGGATACCAGCTAATGGTGTTCTACAAATCGCGACCTACACTCACAGTGTGACGACACAAAAATGGGTGCGGGTCGCCGTGAACATGCTTCGGTACTGCAGGAGCATCTGCCGCAAGACTATTTGCACAATGCGACGCCTTAGCGAGGCACGGAGACATTCCCGCTCCAGCCGTGGAAAGTCACCCCTGCCCCAAACCGGTGACACGTGAGGTTGTCGTCCCAGTGCGCGCCACTGCACAACACATACTACCTATTGCCTAAATAAAACCACGCGGCTCGGAGTTGCCTCCGAGCCGCGCAAGAAAGCCAAACAGTTACGTGTCGCAAGTGGGATAGCGTGCCTACCTCCCACAGGTTACCTAG
This sequence comes from Planctomycetales bacterium, assembly GCA_020426865.1. Taxonomy (GTDB): domain Bacteria; phylum Planctomycetota; class Planctomycetia; order Pirellulales; family Pirellulaceae; genus JAGQPD01. The sequence goes on along the minus strand of JAGQPD010000535.1, from coordinate 4,110 downwards.
TCCCAGAGCGTAGCCAAGGCCTCGTCCAACGCATCGGGCTCAATCGTTCGGCTATCGGGTCCGGCCACGGGCGTGATCCGTAAGCCGTTGATCGCGGCGTTGTTGTCGCCACTGGCGCCAGAGTCCACCAGCCGTAGGTCCAATACGCCGTCCGTTACACTGATTCCCGAGTAGGTGCGGGTCTGCGGCGTCCCGCCCATTAGGACTAGGCTCTCCATCAACGTGCCTTCGAGCAATACGTCGAAGTCGTGGCCGTACAATGCGTCGCCAACATCCACCGAGATGTCGTACAACCCGTTAGACAGATCGACCTTGAACGTAAAATCATTGCCGAATAGCAGATCACGCTTGACCGCGTCCCCAATCGCCCGATCTCGAGCACTCACCGCGCCGCTGCTGATGCCAAAGCCGCCCGCATACGTTGTCAACGGCGTGACCCGCGTGTAGTTCGCCTCCAGGGGCGATGTTAGCGTGCCAAAGTCAAACGCAAACAACGGAGGCGTCGGTGGTGTTGTCGGAATCACCTCTAGGTGCGTGATCGCCGCGTTCGGATCCACGCCGCCAAGATCTCGCAACCGCATGTCCAGCACGCCGTCGGTGATCGTCACCACGGCATTGACCGTTTCGAACGAACCGGCCGCCGAATCCACCACGGCAATCTGCGTCCCTTCTAGCGTTACCGACTGCTGATCGTGAGCAAATCCGGCGTCCCCCAACGTGACAAATACTTCATACGTGCCGTTAGGAAGGTCCGCCTTGAAGAAAGCATCGTTCGTGGCGTTAAGATCCCGATCCAGATCACTCGCGCCGCCTCGATCTCGGTCAATCACGGTTCCAACCTGCCACCCCAGTCCGCCACCTCCCAAATAGAACGTGCTGGCGGTCACTCGTGTGTACCCCGGCTCAACAGGTGATCCGGCCGTGCCAAAGTCCAACGACAACACTGGCGACAGTTGGTGTGTCACCACTTCCAACTGAGTAATCGCGGCCACGGGGTCCGTACCTCCCAAGTCAGCGATCCGGACCTGCAACGCACCATCGTTGACCGTTACCGTCGTGGAGACCGTCTGGAACTGGCCACCGCTGGTCGTGACGGTCGCCACCTGAGTCCCCTCCACGAACACGGCCTGCTGATCGTGACCGTACACCTGATCGCCCAACGTCAGCGACACGTCGTAGACGCCCGTCGGCAAATCGACTTGGAACGTGGCGTCGCCAGAGAAGTTGAAGTCCCGGTCCAGTTCGTTCGGTGCGCCACGGTCACTTTGACCCAGCGTACCGGCTGTCCAACCGGCACTGCCAGCTGCCGGATATGCCGTCATCGCCGTCACTTGCGTGTAGCCGGGGGCGACCGGTGACGTTGACGTACCGAAGTCGAAGCGACGTTCGACGATCCCCGAGGCATCGTCATCAATGATCGTTCCTAATCCTGTATCATCCGCGAAGGTCACGGCGCGGCCGCCTGCCGCCAGGTTCAGCAAGTTCACGAAGAACGTTTCGTTTACCTCGATATCGAAGTCACCGATCACATCGACCGATATTGTCTCCGTTTCACCCGCTGCCGTCCCGCTAAAGATCAGCGGGAAGTTGGTCAACGAATGGAAATCCACGCCTGCCGTCGCGGTTCCGTTGGTGGTTAACGCCACGGCATTCACTCCGACGTCCACGGCCTTATCCAACACCGCCTCGAATTCAAACGTTGTCGTCCCGGCATTCCCTTCCAACTTCGACACGTTGTTGATCGATACCGTGGCCGATTCGTCATTCACGATCTTTGCGAGGGCGCCAAACGCATTCGGCCCGAGAGCCACGCTAACGCCCGGATTCTGCAAGTTCAGATTCAAGAATTCATCCAATTCGACGATCTCATCTCCCAAGATCGTAAACGGAACACTAATACTTGTGACGCCCACACCAAACCCGAGAAACGCATCGTTTTCCAGGTAGTCTTGGCCATTGAACGCCGTGTTGTCCGACATGTTGACCTGCACGTCAGCCGTGATATTCGGATCACCGCTGCGGACCACCGTCACGTCGCTACGCAGATGCGGCACATCTCCTTCCGCCTCCTCGTACAACGTGGACGAGAATTCCAAGATCGCCACGTTCTGCAGCGTCTCGATATTGCGGTAGATCACATCCTCGCGATTAGTGAACGAAAAAGCACCGTCGCGAGGACCGGGACCCGGCGTGTAAAGAGTCCCCGTCGAACCGATTAGATTCAGATCCAGAACATCTCCCGGCGCCGTGCTTGGGTTACGCCCCTGAATGAACAATTCCGTCGTTGCTGATGGTTCGGTATGGAAAATATCCGCGCCCGATTGTCCGTCGACGGTCCATTCTTCCAGATCGGAGAGACTATTGACGACCTCGCCTGTGCCAACCAGCAATACCTGATCGGTGACGGCGTCGTTCACATCGAACTCCTCGTCCAAGGCCGTACCGTTGACCGTCAAGTCATCGGTCCCCTCGCCCAGGTCATTGTGCACGTTAACGGCCAAGGCCCCCACGTTGCCGAGTTGCACGAAGTAGCTGTCGTCGCCACCCTCGCCGTTGATATCGAGAACCGATGCGAATTGCGTCGGAAGGCTGATGTCATCGTCGTCGGCGCCACCAATGATGTTGGTGGTTGCACCAGAGGACAGGACATTGGCATCACCGATGTTCACGTTCGATCCGATGCCCGCATCGGGATCGACTGCGATTACGACCGGGTTATCCACATCGATGTTGATCGATCCCCATGCCGCCACCGTCGTTCCCGCCGGCAGTGAAACGTTGTCGCCCGCTCGCAGGTTTACATTGCCCAGCAACGAGTTCACTGAAACGCCGGCGTTAACGGTCAGATCATCACCCGCAGAAGCAGAATCACCGGCCGTCAGTGTCACGTCGCCCCACGCCGAAACATTCGTCGCCACATTCAGTGGGCTAGCATTGGTGACCGTAGCCGTGCCAACTGGCGCGGTGTTGGTCACACCCGACAGTCCATCCACTGTGCCGATCGTCAGCAGTCCCCCTACGCTGTTGCCAATGTCGATGTTACCGAACGTTGTATTGGCGGCCGCCAAGGTGCTCACCGATGTGTTGATATTGTCGGCCACGCCGATGCCCGACGCGGCACGCAAGGCGACTTCCGCACCGGTGACGTTCGCCGTTTCGCCCGCCGTATTATCGGAAATGGTACCATCGGAATCGCCGTCTGAATCGGCGGTAACAATCACCGTACCCCCGGTCGATGTGACCTGACTGAGGAACACATCCTGCGTCGCCGTGACCGTCACTGGGCCACCCGCCGTCGCGACTTGCGAACCATCGAGCATACCGACGTCACCGTCACCAAATCCGAGCGTGATTCCACCTCCAAACGAGTACGTCCGGCCGGCCAGGACATCTAATGTTCCCGCTGCAGATGTGGAAACCACAGCTGATGCCGAATCGAACGTCACATCGTCAAAGGACACTAGGGCAACATTGCCGCCGGAAGCAGTAACATTCGCACCAACCAACAAATCGTCTGCCTCGTTGTTGCCGATCGATGCCAATGTAATCGCACCGGTACCGGAGTTCGTGACAGCTTCGTCTATGTTCAAATCATTGTTATTGACGCGTACCAGGATGTCATCCCCGACGCCTCCGGTCGTGATACCCAGTCCGGAGAGGGCGTTAACCGTTGCGATATCCAACCGATTCGTATCCCGCAAGCTGATATCGCCCGTGCCGGTCGTGGCTGCAACGAGGTTCACTGCCAAATTGATATCCGCATCATCGACCGCCGCATCGCCGATCCCCTCGGCCGCACGCAGGGCCACCTGATTGGCAATCACGTTGGCCCCCTCGGCTGCTGTGTTGTCCGTGATCCGGCCGGTATTGTTGCTGTCCGAGTCGGCGGTTACGATCACCGTATTGCCGGAGCCCGAAGCGGATAAGTTGCTAAGCAGCACATTGCGCGTGGCCGCTACAGTAACTTGTCCGCCGCCGGTCGCGTTAACTAGGGAACCATCGGCCATGGTTATGTCGGCATCGGCCAATCCTAGCGTCGGGGCACCGCCAAACACGTGCTGGCGCCCAGCCATCACATCGATGGTTGCACCTGTCGTTGAGGATACGACC
>JAGQPD010000534.1 GCA_020426865.1 Planctomycetales bacterium | reverse complement strand
CCAACGCCTGCCAGTGCAGACATTCCGCTTGTGACCCCGCCAGCGCCGCCAACGGCCAGGTTGCGGTAGAAGGTGCTGTTGGCCAGGATGACCGATCCACCCTGAGAGAAAATAGCACCGCCAAGCCCTGCACCGCCCTGGCCTCCGAACAAATCGAGTCTGTTTTGGTTCGAGGCAGAGCCGCCGGACCCGCCAGCGAATTGCGAAGTTCCTCCGTTGACTGTCCCACCGCCACCACCACCACCGAAGCCCGCGTTTCCTCCATTTTTACTGGTCGCCGATGTGATCCCCGAAAGAGGTGAGGTAAAGATATCGTAACCCGCGCCTCCACCTCCGCTACCCAATCCGCCATTTGTTGGAGCTCCCAATTGATTGTTAGCGATGTTGCCTCCCTGGCCGCCTTGAGTTCCACCACCATTTCCACCCCGTAGCGGACTCGGGGAAATGGAACCATTTTGTCCAGATGATCCCATTCCGCCGCCACCTCCAGCACCATGCAAAGGGATGGACGCATTGATTGGCCCTGAACCCGTCAACGTATCGTTACGACCATTTCCACCGGTGCCCCCTCGGGCCACGTTGTTGACAAAGGTGACGCCTTCGATGACGAGTTGACCGGAGGATTGCACAAAGATCGCACCGCCAAGCCCGGCCCCACCTCCGCCGCCAACTCCGCCGTCACCACCGTCGCCGCCAGCCGCCAAACCATTGGCTACCGTCAAGTTTTTCAGTTTCAGCGTGACGGTACTTGCCGCGCCGCCCAAATTAAATAGCCTTGTGCTCTGCCCGCCATCAATCGTCAAACCGGGTGACGAGGAGCCATCCAGTGTGATGTCGTTGTTGAGCGTCGACACTCCGAAATCGGAAATCGTAAACGCAGTTGGCCCAATATTGGCAGCCGCACCGGGGTTTGGCCTGATCGTTGAGTTGGCTGGCAACGAAAACTGAATCACATCGGGGCCTGGATTTAGCGTCGCCTGGAGAATCGCATACCGCAAATCCCCGGTATTGCCTGTTCCCTGCCCATTGGCCAGCGGAGCATTGTCCGTCACCACGTTGACCGTAAACACGGCCAACAGCTCACGGCGCTCCAGGGATTCAAAGGCAAGCTGCATGCGACGGCGATCGCGAATGCGGCGAGAGTCTTGGATTGTTCGACTAAGAAAGTGACGAACCCACGAAGATTTTGTCATCGACCCGCTCCGCCATACGGCAACCTAACGACGACGCTCGGAAAGAGTCCTTACGTCGCTTTGCAAGTCGAAATAACCTGCAATCACCGAGATACCGCAGAAACGACCAATTCGGGGCCAGTTTTTCGCGACTTGAATAGATTTGCGGCATAAACTGAACTAGAATCACGGGTTGCGTTGGAGAAATCCAATGGCTCAATCAATGCTTTCAGGCCGAGGCTGTCGAGTTCCATGTCGTCGGGTTCCGTTACAAACTGGATTGACCTATTCAAATCGGGTGACGAGGAAGCTGCCCGGCAACTGTGGAGCCGATACTTTTCGCCGTTGGTTGGTGTGGCTCGATCGAAACTTGGCCAGATGACCGGGGTGAACGACGCCGAAGATGTCGCGCTCTCCGCGTTTCACACTCTTTACCGAGCTGCTGCCGCCGAGCGGCTGCCGGAAATGACTGATCGGGAAGGACTTTGGCAGTCGTTACTTGTGATCACAACGGGCAAGGTGATCGACGCGAAACGCAAGGAGCTTAGTCAGAAACGGGGCGGTGGCCAAGTTCGTGCAGAATTGCTGCTTGCAGACTTCCTTCGAGTTGACCAGCCCGACCCAGCGCTGGCAGCGTCGCTGGCTGAGGAGTTTAATCGACTACTCCATCTGCTAGGAGATCGGGAACTGCTGGAAATCGCACTGCTCAAAATGGAGGGTTATACCAATTGCGAAATTGCCACTCGTTTGAACTGTGGTGAGAGAACCATTAAGCGGCGACTGGCACTGATTCGTCGTATTTGGGAAGAATCTGGAGTGGCCCCTGTCAATTAGGATTTGCGGTATAACTAGTGTTTGAGTCTACCCTTTGGCCCATGGCTCGACGGGACTGAGTAAGAGCACCATCTTGGTTAAGAAAACCATCTCGGTTAAGAAACCATCTCGGTCGAGTCATGTCATTTCATCCCGATCTGAGTTCCTTCAATCGTTTGCCGCTGGACTTGGCTCGACAGATCGATGCCACGGCAATGCGGGCAGAACGCGAGTGGCGGTCGGGAGCTCAAACAAGAATCGAAGACTACCTTCTGCAAGTTCCCTTGGGCTGTCGTGCTGGACTGCTGGAAGAGCTATTGTCACTTGAGATGACAAATCTGCGACAACAAGGCAAGGAAACCGAATGCCAAGAGTGGTCCAGCCGATTTCCAGAATATCCAGAGATCGTCCAGCGGTGTATTAACGAGGTAATTGAAAACCGAAGTACACCGCTCTCGCTGAGTAACGATGCCAGTATTTGTTTCCCCAAAATCCCGGGCTATACAACATTGCGGCTACTTGGTCGAGGAGCAATGGGGGTTGTCTATCTTGCTCGGCATGACCGACTTCAGAGATTGGTAGCGTTGAAAGTCGTTGCAACTGGCATCGATCTCCGACAAGCGATGGTCCTCATTCGCACTGAAGCCGAAATCATTGCTCGATTGAAGCATCCCCACATTGTTCAAGTCTACGATGTCGGCGAAGAAAATGGCGAGCCCTACCTATCGCTGGAATTTGTTGATGGCGCTTCCCTTCGCGAAATACTGCAACGAGAACGGATTCCACCGCGACAGGCTGCAGAACTTGTGGAAAACATGGCTCGGGCCATGCATCACGCACACATGCATGGGGTCATCCATCGTGACCTCAAGCCAGCAAATGTCCTGCTGCCGCGCTCGGAAACCGACATGATTGCAGGACGTGCGACAGCGTTAATTCCAAAGATCTCCGACTTCGGTCTCGCGAAGGTCTTGGATGCGATGCAGGAACAGACTTAAGCGGGCGCGTTTCTTGGCACTCCCAGGTACATGTCTCCGGAGCAGGCCGAGGGACGTAATCGTGAAGTCGGTCCACCCACGGATGTGTACGCTCTGGGTGCGATATTGTTTGAAATGCTGACGGGCAAGGCACCGTTTGCAGGCGAATCCTCATTAAAGCTATTGCAAAGCATTTCGCAGCGGGATGCAGCGTTTTCAAACGAAGAGATTCGGCGGCTGCCCGCGGACCTTCAAGCGATTTGTTTGAAGTGCCTAGAGAAATCACCGTCTCGTCGCTACGCAAGTGCTCATGAACTCGCAGATGACATCAGACGATTTCTTGACGACTTTCCCGTACTCGCGAGGCGTTCCACCCGCTTGGACCAACTTGTTAAATTCGCTCGACGCCATCGCGGAATCACGCTGTCTACCGTTCTAATACTGATAGCGTTGGTCGGAGGCAGCATCGGTACGGGATTCTTCGCGCTTCGCGAGTTCGATGCACGCAGTCGGGCTGAAGTATTGGCTCGAAGTGAAAGCGAGGCCAGACAGCGCGTCGAGGCGTTGCGTGAAAAAGAACGATGTCAGGTCTATTGGGCCAATTTACGCATGGCACATGAAGCTTACAAAGCTGGGCATTTGGATGAAATGCGGCAACTGCTAGAAGAAGTGGTGCCACGCTCAACGGAAGTGCCAGACTTGCGCGGATTTGAATGGTCGTATTTGTCCCGACTTAGCCAACCAGACGCAACAGTTCTGACGACGAATTCGTCAAGCGGCCGAATCGCGTTCAGCCAGGACGGCAATTGGCTGGCGACGCCCAATGACGACGCCACGATCACCATTTGGGAAGTGTCCACCTGGAAACCGCACATGGAACTAATAGGGCATACTTTAGGAGTGTGCGATCTCGATTTCAGTCCGGACGGAACGAAACTCGTTTCCGGTGCAAACGACAAAACGGCAATTCTCTGGGACTTGGCAACCGGCGAGCAACTCCATCATCTGAACGATCACCAAGCGCCCGTTCGTTCGGTTGGATTTCGCCCCGATGGAAAAGCGATTCTCACCGCGGACGGAACTGACAGCGTTTGTTTGTGGAACGTTGATGACGCGGAGCAACTTTGGAGGATCTCACAGGAACAATTGTATATAATGGATTGCGCGTGGTCTCCAGACGGAGGACGGGTCGCCCTGGGATGCGGAAGGGGCACCTTGATGATTGTGGCTGCCGACGATGGGAAAGTGATTCAAGAGATTCAAACGGATCATCAATTCTGGTTAACCGGAGTTGCGTTTAGCCCCGACGGACAACGCGTTGCAACCTGCGGTGGTGACAAAAAGGTCAAGATCTGGAACCTATCAAACACCGCGACGCCTACCGAATTGGTGGGCCACGGCGATTGGGTTACCAGCGTTACTTCTAGCACTGATGGCAGTTCGATTGCATCCACCAGTCGTGACGGGACGATTGCAACTTGGGACGCTGAGTCCGGAAACCGCTATTTGACTCTGATAGGTCATTCGAATTGGGCAATGTGTGTCGCTTATTCAAGGGATGGAAAACAATTAGCGTCCACTTCGGCGGATGGAACTGTTCGCGTTTGGAATCCTAGCGCTGATTGGGAGTCTCGCGAGCTGCTGGCAATGCCTTTCTCGATTCCGGCACTTGGCATCGCACGTGACGGTCGAAAGATTATTGTCGGATGCTTCGATGGCAGCGTGTCTATATTGGACGTGCAGACTGGCGCGGCCGATTTCTCCGCCAAGACACACGACAACTATGTGAGTTCGCTCAAAGTGAGTTTGGACGGACGACGATTTGCCACTGCTAGCCACGATCATTCCGTCGCGGTATGGGACCTCGCGAGTTGCCAGCCGATATTGAGGCTGGACGATCATCCCGGTCCTGTGAATTCGATCGCGTTCAGCCCTGTCGCAAATCAACTTACTTCCGCTTGCGACGATGAGTTCGCAAGGGTTTGGGACCTCGAAACCGGCAAGGAAGTTCACAGGATCGACTGTGGATTGCCGTTGCCGCTATCGCTTGGTTATAGCCCTGACGGAGCCCTGTTGGCGGTTGCAGTAGGTAACGAAATAAAGATCTGGGAGACTTCGGCCTGGCAGCTTGTCCAAGTTTTGACGGGTCATAGCCATTCCGTTCAGTGTTTGATCTTCTCTCACGACGGAAGTCAAATCGCAACATGCGCGGCCGACCAGACAATTCGCCTTTGGAATACCTCCAACGGTCGTCAGCGTTGTGTATTTAAAGGCCATAAAGGAGTGATCAGCAGCCTAGAGTTCTCTCGCGATGGAAAAAGAATTCTTTC
>JAGQPD010000533.1 GCA_020426865.1 Planctomycetales bacterium | reverse complement strand
GATCTTCGGTGGCCAACCGGCGTTTGCCGATCCGCTACATGTCGGCCGGCCCAACCTGCCGAATCGCGATCGCTATCTCGCTCGAATCAACGACATCTTCGATCGCGCTTGGTTGACAAATGATGGTACGTATCTGAGACAATTCGAACAGGTCATCTGCGATGTAACCGGTGCAAGTGCTTGCGTGGCCGTTGCCAATGGCACCATTGCACTGCAGTTGTTGATGCAAGTGCTTGGCTTGCACGGCGAAGTGATCGTTCCGAGTTTGACGTTCATTGCCACCGCCCATGCATTGGCCTGGCAAGGAATATCGCCGCGTTTCGCCGACGTGGATCTTGAATCGTGTTGCCTGGATCCCGATGCCATCGAGGCCGCGATTACTCCTCGGACTACGGCAATCCTCGCCGTGCATTTGTGGGGCCGAGTGTGTAACGTGCAGAGGTTGCAGGAGATTGCAGATCGACACGGAATCGAGCTCATTTTCGACGCCTCGCACGCCTTTGGGGCATCGAAGCACGGACGAATGGTCGGGAATTGGGGACGGGCTGAGACATTCAGCTTTCATGCCACCAAGTTTGTTAGCGCCGCCGAAGGTGGGGCCATTGTGACAAATGACGTCGAATTGGCCGAACGCCTGCGATTGGCCCGGAACTTTGGCTTTGCAGCCCGTGATCACGTTAGCACACTTGGGATCAATGGCAAACTGAGCGAATTGCATGCCGCGTTAGGGTTGACGTCTCTGGAAGAAATGGAGTTCACCATCGAAACAAATCGCCGGAATGCCTTCAGGTATGCAGAACGCTTGATCGATGTCCCTGGGGTCAAGTTGCTCACGACGCAAGATCAGTCGCGTAGCAACTATCAGTATGTAGTCGTACTTATCGATGACCGCGTTGCGAGGATCGATCGCGACACGCTCGTGAAGGTCTTGGAGGCCGAGAACGTTCAAGCCCGTCGCTATTTTTCTCCGGGATGCCATCGCAGTGCTCCGTATGCTGATGACCAAGGTACGATCGATGGCTTCTGGCTGCCCAATACGGAACGGATTGTGTCGAGTGCCATGTCTCTTCCGAACGGAGTCGCCATTGACCGCGCGACGGTCGATACCGTATCGGACCTAGTGCGGTTTGCCGTACACTCCGCTGCGGAGATTCGCGGGAGAATGGCTGCCAGGCGTCCCGTCGTGCTCCATGACGCCCATGCAGCGGGGGCTCTCGACGCGGCTCCGTCTGTCTCGGCTGTCCCAGTGCCAGGGTAGGTATGTCGAGAGTTCGGCTTGTTTGCTGCCGCATGTGCGCGCGGGAAAATCGGTGCGCGCCCGCTACAAAGCACTGGTGATCGAGCATTGATGATGGCATCCCAGTCGGATGATACAATCGCTGGTGACATGGCTGGTGTCGCGTGCGAGGATCGCAGTCTGAAGCGGCTGGATTTGGAACCTGGTACCATCGAGCTGATGGACTGTGCTTGTTTAAGGGGCCTCTTTTGAAAAGCCTAATTTGGCAGCTTCTATTTGGCCGCCGAATATTTGGCAAAGGAGACGATGGAGATGTTGTTTGAGTTCTCACCAATGGGTTACGTCCGGATCTTATTCGTCTGGATGGTGTTGTGGACAACTTTGGCCGATGCAGCAGAAACTTGGAGGGGGGGAGTCGCCAAGGTAGAAATCACGCCTCAGCAGCCGATGTGGATGGCTGGTTATGCGGCGCGCAATCACCCTGCTGAAGGAACGCTCACACCGCTTTGGGCAAAGGCCTTGGTGTTGGAAGATGCCACAGGAACCGCGGGCGTCATTGTGACGCTTGATTTGGTGGGAATTGATCGAGCATTATCGCAAGAAGTGTGCGAGACAATCAGTCAGCGGCATGGATTGCCGCGCGAGCGGGTCGTGCTGAATGTGTCTCACACTCATTCGGGACCGGTCGTCGGCGGGAATCTGCGCCCCATGCACTTGGATGTGCTCACGGCAGAACAACAGCAAATGGTTCGCGATTACTCGGCGCATTTGCAGGACAAGATTTTACAGGCAGTCGACGAAGCCCGCGCGAGTCTCGAGCCGGTTTTGCTCGCTAAGGCAACCGGAATTGCGACCTTTGCGGTAAATCGGCGGAACAACGCCGAGGGAAACGTGCCAGACCTGCGTCTCCATGGGCAATTAGTGGGACCTTATTGTCACGACGTGCCGGTGCTAACGGTTCGGGACGGCGGGTCTGCCCTTAAAGCGGTACTGTTTGGTTACGCCTGCCATGCAACTGTGTTGGACGCGTATCAGTGGTCGGGGGACTATCCAGGTTTCGCACAACTCGAACTAGAGCATAGATTCCCCGGCGCTGTAGCCATGTTTTGGGCCGGTTGTGGAGCCGACCAGAATCCGATCCCTCGTCGGCAGGTCGAGCTCGCCAAACAATACGGTCAGCGGTTAGCTGTCGCAGTCGAAGAAGTGGTCGCCGGGACGATGGAGAATCTGGCGCCAAAACTTGCCGCCCAATATCGGGAGATTGACCTACCACTGGACGATCTGCCCACGGTGGATCAGTGGAACAGCGACGTCAACAGCAATGACCGCTATCGGGCAGCACGGGCGAAATTCTGGATGGAACAAACTCAATTGGGCAACCCGCCATCGCAGACCTATCCTTATCCTGTGCAGATTTGGCGACTCGGGGAACGGCTCGATTGGATCTTTCTGGGCGGAGAAGTGGTTGTCGATTACGCACTGCAATTGAACCGGACTACCGACGGGCAAGTTCGCTGGGTCGCTGGCTACAGCAACGACGTGATGGCATATATCCCTTCGCGCCGAGTGTGGCAAGAAGGCGGATACGAGGGGGCGGGAGCGATGGTCTACTATGGTCTACCAACTCGGTGGGCCGAAGACGTTGATCAACGGATCTACCGGGCGGTTGCGGATCTTACGACGCAGTTGGACCAGTCGCATTAGCGTCCAGCGCGACGGCATAGGCCCACGGCTCGTACGTGCGGGAATCACTCATCTCGCTAATGCATTGGTGGCAAAGTGCGCACGATGCGCCGTCCCAGCGAATTCGTCGACGATGGGATCCGATCCGCAGGCGCAATCAGTTGTCGTCATTCTCCGATGTTGCTGCGGCATCCGCTCCGGTTCCTGCAGGTTCGCTTTGATCCTCGCTGCCGGGATCGTTGGTTTCGTCGGCAGCGGCGCTGTCAGCAGGGGGAGAAGACGCGGACGATGTGGCGGAGGATCGGGCTTGTTCGTCCGCTTCCTTTTCCTTTTTGACAGACTCGAACCATGCGTGTTCTGGTCTTGCCAGGATCGCATCAATTTCGGTCAGCACCCGTTCGGCCCCGGCCGTATTTCCGTCAGCAATCGCGTGTTCGGCGATTTCGCGAGCCATCGGAATCAGTTCTTGGTAGAAGCGTTCAGCGACTTCGTACATGCCGTGCCAGTGGGCGTAATCGGGGGCCATCATCGATGCTCCGTGTCGCGCTCGACGCCCTTCGTGGTGCCACAAATAGAACCATGTCCACTCGATCTCCTCGTCGAACTCCGTCGGCGTTGTCAGGCCCGTCTCTTTCAACACGGCCATGATTTTCGCGCCCGGCTTGGCGAATTTTTCGTTGTAGTTGACAACGAAATCATCATATTGTTGATAGAACGCATTGACATAGTTGTTGGTGTGACAATGCAAACAGACTTGCTTCATCCGGTCGCGTTTGGTCTGCCACGAGTCTGCGATCTTTGCCTCCCGTTCTGCCGAGTCCGGGTCTTTGATGACGACATGATCCTTGTCGGTGTCCATCTTTAGACTGACGGGAGGGCGATTGGTCCAGCTGATCCGCTCACCCGGGTCGTGAGTTACTTGACCATTGCGGCTGTGTGCCGACATGTGGCAGGTAGCACACGTGGGAGCTTGCGTGTAATCTTTGCCGAGCACCCAATCCTTGGCGTCGAGGTTCATGTGCTCTTTAAGATCGCGGAAAGCGACACCATGTTTTGATTCTTCATAGATTTCTTTCTGCGGATGGTCGGGGCCCAAGTGGCATTTGCCACAGTTTTCCGGCTGACGTGCCCGTCGCGGCGAGAAATCGTGGCGGGAGTGGCAGGCGGAGCACGAGCCGCGCGAACCATCCAGATTCAATCGTCCAATGCCGGTGTTGGGCCAGGATTGTCCGTCCAATACGGGCTGGTTCTGGTCGTTTCGCTTGATCTTCGCCAGGATCGTCGTATTGGTTGGTTTCCCCTTTTCGTCCGGCTGCAGATCATCCACGGTGATATGCGTGCCATCTTCGGTCAACAACGCCACCTTGCTTCCGTGGCATTGCTTGCAACCGACGTTAACGCTGGCCATTCCATTGACTTCCGTTACGTTCATCCCGGGAGTGGGAGAATGTGGGTTGAACGGTTGCCGAGCGCCTTCGACGGTTTCGGCCAAGAAGTTGTCGAGCGAAGCGAGGATATTGCCAGCCTTGGCGTGATGGCTGTGTTCAAATTCTGAGAATTCTTTCTGGTGACACCGCGAGCAATCGAGCGGCGTCACTATTGTGGCAATCGTATGGCCGTAATGCAGGAACGAATCGGCATCCTTGTCATCCGCCTGATGGCATTCGACGCAGCCCACCCCTTTGGCGGCGTGTGTGGAACCTTTCCAGTGGTCGATGATCCCTGGCGATTGGTTGGCATGGCATTCAACGCATTGTCGTGAATTCGATGGAATCGATACGTTATGCAAGGCCAAGCCGGTTTCTTCGCGCTTGCGCGCTACTTCCATCGCTTGGACATAGATGAGCGAAACCAAGAAAATGATTCCGAGTATGCCGATTAGAACCTGTTTTGCTCCCAGTGACATAGTGGTGGTTTCCTTGTTCAATCTACGACATGCCTTGTTGTAACTGCGACACGGTAGTGTGTCGGCAAAGCAGTGCGTTTCGGTGCATTAGTGTGCTACGGTTGCCTCGTAAACGGTCATGCCAATCAGCAGGAACGTGGCGATGATTCCCACAACGGTACTGGCTTCCTTTGAGCCTGTTATCTTGATCAGCAGTTTGTCCAGCCAGGGCCAGGCGAACATGGCTGTCACGATGAATCCCATCGATAGAACGGCGAATGTCGGGCCAAACCACTTCAGCCAGCGAAATGTCGCATAAAAGAACCATTCTGGTTTGATGACCTCGGGCGTCGTCAATGGGTCCGCATGTGCTCCGAGCGTCGCTGGGGATATCGTCGCCAGGGCCGAGAGCAGGA
>JAGQPD010000532.1 GCA_020426865.1 Planctomycetales bacterium | reverse complement strand
ATCGAACACCGCCATCGATAACGAAATTGGCATGATGGCAACGATCCATGGCCCGACATAGGGCAAAAACCGCAGCAGCAATCCCAAAATCCCCCACAGAATTGCATTCGGTACGCCAATCAAATAGAGCCCCACCCCAACAGAAACGCCGTAAAGCGAATTGACCAGCAGCTGCATTCGCAGCAGATTGCTCACGCGCCTCGTAATGTCGTCCAAGGCCTCCGTCGCCGTCCGAAGATTGCCGCTGCCCACCAGCTGGAGGACGCGGTTGCGCATTTTCTCCCGCTGCAGCAGTAAGAATAACGTCAGGACAAGCACGACACCCGCCGTCGTCAACGGTGCTACCAACGGACCTAACCATGTCTGGAATTGTGTCAGCGGCGAGGGCGGTAACGAAACCACCTTCACCTCCACGGCATCGCCATTGTCCTGCTCCCGGTCGCCCATCGACAGGCCACTGCGCACCAGGTAGTCGAAAATGGGCGAGTGGTCGGCGCGCCGTTGCGACTCATCGGTCGTGCCTTCCCCAACCGCCATCTCGTTGCCCGTCCCGCCATTGCTTGTCCCGGCCCTGGTTCCCTCAGGAGCATTGTCGCCGGCCAACTCCTTCCCGATCTCCTCGATCGTTTGACTGGCCCGCTGAATTCGCCCCCGAGTCGCCCCCTTTACGGCCCGCACTTTCTCAATCAGATTTCCTTTGTACTCGGGCAACTTCCCGCTCAAGTCAATCACTTGGTTCGTGACCAACCATCCAATCGACCCGATCATGCCGCAAGCAAGCAACATGACCGTCAGCACGGCCGCGGCCCGAGGGACGCGGAATCGCTCCAGCCCTCGGGCCAGAGGGTGAAGAATGAAGCTCAAAAAGATTGCCAGAAAAAAGGGAAGCAGAATCTCCTTGGCAAAATAGAGACTGAGCACGGCCAGTGCCGTTCCGACGAGCGTCAACAACTTGCTGGTGGCGCTGTCAAGGCTGCGTTTCGCCATCTGTCCCGTTCCTCCCGATCTGCGATTTCGTTTGAGTTGGTCTTATCCGCCACGCGCCCGGCTAGCGGCGTCGAGCTAGAATCGCGTGTCCCGAAGTCGATCAAGCACGCGCTGTGCCACGGCTTGGCATTTTTCAGTTGCAGCGTTCCCCGACCTCGTCGCTGGGAATCGCGCCCGCATCGACAACCGGCCGGCCGACGCGATATGATGTTCAAAGAAAGCTTGCCGTTGAACTGCCTCGCCGAACGG
This sequence comes from Planctomycetales bacterium, assembly GCA_020426865.1. GTDB lineage: Bacteria > Planctomycetota > Planctomycetia > Pirellulales > Pirellulaceae > JAGQPD01. The sequence continues at coordinate 7,986 of JAGQPD010000532.1, read as the reverse complement.
TGATCGAGTGGCGGTCGAATTGGTCGATCGGCGATCACCGTTATGCGCCCACCGCCCTCAGCCCATTTTGGCGGAGTGGTATCACGGCTACGTGGCAGTTCGGGCAAACTTGAAGACGGTCACACTTTAAGACGGTCGGCAGACCTGAAGACTGTTAAAGACGATGGGGTAGCGTGAGCACCGCAATCGATCTGAAGACACGCCAACAGCGAGAATCCTGGACGTGCCAAGGACAACCATCCCCACTCCGAGCGACAATCCGGAATTGGCCGACGGCCACGTAACGTGGTCGAAGCGGCTGGCGGTTTTGTTGATATTGGCCATCTTCGCGGTCGATAGCTTTGTGGCTGTCGGAATCGCGGGATATGTGTTGTACTTACCGGTATTCTGGCTTGCCTACGCCACCCGCCAAAAGCGTTTCGTGATGTATTTGGCGGCCGTCTGCTCGCTGCTTATTGCATTGGACCTTACGGTTTCTCCACCGGGCGGAGTCTTGTGGCGAGCCGTTGTCAATCATGTCTTGGCCATGATGGCGATCTGGTTTACGGCGCTGCTCTGCATCCGAATCATCCGTTCCGAACGACTGTTGCGTGAGGGGGAACTCTACAGTCAGTCGATCGTTGCCACGTCGCTGGACGCTGTCATATCGATGGATCATGCGGGCATCATCATCGGATGGAACGAACAGGCGGAGCAATTGTTCGGATGGAAACGCGCGGAAGTCATCGGGAAGTCGCTCGCCGAACATATCATCCCAGAGGATCAGCGGGCCATCCATCGCGAAGGTTTGCGCCGCTATTTGGAGACCGGAAAGCATACCGTGCTGGGGAATCGCATCGAATTGTTGGCCTTGCGCCGCGATGGGAATTGTTTTCCGGCCGAATTGAGCATCGCCGCCATCTCGCGACGGGACGGAGTGTTTTTTAGCGCGTTCCTGCGTGATATCACTGAACGGCAGCGGGCGATGGCCGAAGTGCGTCGCAACGAAGAGCGAGTGCAGTTGCTGTTGGCGTCGACAGAAGAGTCGATCTACGGCGTTGACATGGACGGGATCTGTACGTTCTGCAACCCCGCCTGCGTGAAGCAGTTGGGCTATCAATCCGAATCTGATTTGCTCGGACGTAACATGCACGAGTTGGTGCATCATACTTGGCCGAACGGTACGCCATACAGTATAGCCGAGTGCCAGATTTACGAGGCGAGTCGCCAGCGCAAAAGCGTGCACGTCGATAACGAGTTTTTCTGGCGGAAGGACGGTACCTCTTTCCCCGTGGAGTATCGTAGCAATCCAATCATCCGCGACGGCCAGGCGATCGGTGCCGTCGTCGCGTTTTCCGATATTACCGCACGGAAGGAAGCCGCCCGGAATCGATCGATTCTCGCCTCGATCATCAATTCCTCGCACGACGCGGTGATCGGGAAAGGAAGAGATAATCGCATCATCAGCTGGAACGCTGGCGCGGTGGCAGTATACGGATACTCGGCGGCGGAGGCGATCGGACAGAATATTGATATTATCTTGCCACTCGGCGCCGCTGCCGAAGAACCAGAAATTCAAGATGCCGTTCGCTCCGGAAATGTTCTCGAACAGTTCGAGACGGTTCGGCGACACAAGCAGGGACACGAATTCCCGGTATCGCTGACCGTGTCCCCGATCCGTGATGAACACGGCATCATCATCGGTTCCTCAACGATTGAACGAGATGTCACCGAACAACAACGGCGCGAGCAGGAACTGCAGGAGGCCAAGGAGTGCGCCGAACAGGCCAATCGGACCCGCGGCGAGTTCCTCGCGAATGTGAGCCATGAACTAAGAACGCCCATGAACGCTATCCTCGGCATGACCCAACTGGGATTACAGGAAACGGGGCTTTCGTCCGCGATGCGAGATTACCTCGAAACGGCCCACGATTCCGCTCAGTCCTTGCTGGTTCTGCTCAACGATATTCTCGATTTCTCAAAACTCGAGTCCGGCAAGTTTTCGATCGAAGATGAACCTTTCGCCTTTCGCGAAGCGATCGACGATGCGCTCAGCGCGATCGCCGTCCGCGCATTTGAAAAAGGGATCGAACTGATCTGTGATATTGCCCCCACCGTGCCTGACGTCGTTATCGGAGATGTTGATCGCGTACGACAGATTCTGCTGAATATAGTCGGCAACGCAGTAAAGTTCACCTCACAAGGCGAAGTGCTCGTCCACGTCGAACCGTCGTCGGTGTCTCCCAGCGAAGCAGCACTCGTCTTCCATATTCGCGATACTGGCATTGGGATCTCTCAGGACGATCAGCGACGCATTTTCGAACCGTTCGTCCAAGCGGACGCGTCGTCGACCCGACAATATGGCGGTACCGGATTGGGGTTGGCAATCTGCGTCGAGCTATTGCGATTGATGGGCGGAGTCCTGCAGGTCGATAGCATACCGGACAAAGGAAGTCATTTTCAATTCACCATCCGCTTTCGCTTGCCAGACGATGCCGGACGGACGGCAGCATCGACACGCTTTGAAGATCTTGATGGCCTCAAAGTGATGGTCGTCGATGACAATCGAACCAATCTCGCCATCGTCGAAAAGATTCTTCAAAACTGGTCAATGACGCCAACGACATCGACGGTCCCGACTGAAGCACTGTCGCAAATTCGTACCGCGGAGCACCAACGAAATCCCTTCCAGCTCGTGATTCTCGATGCCGCAATTCCTGGAGTCGATGTGCCCGAACTGACCCAGACCATCTGCGAAACCTCGGATGTTCCGATTCCCATCATTGTGATGGCCTCCCCTGCCGATCGGCAGGTTTTCACCGGTTCGAGTGTTCCTATTGCCGAATTCGTACGAAAACCCGTCAGCCAATCGAGCTTGCTGGATGCAATCATGGCTTCCCTCAAGGTGCAGGCGCCCCACACTGGTGTCGGCGATTCCCTTATCGCCGCTGCTTGCGATGTCGATGGACTCAGGGTACTCGTCGCCGAAGATACTCCCGCCAATCAGAAAGTCGTGAAGAGCATCCTGCAAAAACGGGGATATCACGTCGAGATCGCCGAAAACGGAAGGGAGGCCCTGGAGCTGCTTACGCAAAACAAAGGCAAAATCGATGTCGTTCTGATGGATGTGCAAATGCCAGTAATGGATGGCTTCCAAGCGACGGCGGCGATCCGAAGTTTCCCCGATTCCAGCTTGTCCACCATCCCCATCGTCGCCATGACCGCTCATGCCATGCGCGGTGATCGCGAGCGTTGTCTTCGCGCCGGTATGGATGCCTATATCTCGAAGCCCATTGACATGTCGGAGCTGGTCAACGTAATTCACAGCGTCCACCGCCGTGCTCGTCCGCGACGCGAATTCCAACTGGAAACGGATCCTGAGAGTGATACCGGTCAGACGAACGCTTGCATTGATCTCGACGCCGCATTAGACCGCCTGGGAGGCGATCGGAATCTGCTGGCGGAAAGCATCGGGATCTTTTTAGACGATTATCCCGAACTGCTCAGCCGCCTGACGACGAGCCTCGAGCAGGGCAATGAGGCGGAATTGCGTCGTGCAGCACATAGCCTCCGCGGACTCGCTGCATCGTTCAATGCAACGCACGCAATGCACTTGGCTGCCAAACTGGAAGGGCTCGAACCAGTGCCAGTGGGACAAAGCCGCGAAACCGCATTGCATGAACTGCAGCGGCAGCTTGCACGCGTCGAACATGCACTGCGGTCCGGCTTGAATCAATCCCGCTAAGACGCCGTTCGCGTACCCGACAGTGGCAGCCCTTCCTCCGCCGAACTAGCAATATGTCGAATAATCGCGTTGGCCAACGATCGGCGAAACACCCGCGTGTGCTCCGACCAACCCATTCGGATCTCCCGACTTACCCGCTGAATGTCAGCAGGTGATGGCACATACGCGCCCCGCTTTCGCCTACGTACTGTCGCTTTCATCACTCTTCTCCTCTCCCTGTGCCTCGCCTTTTGCCTCTTCCGCTGCCCGACCCAGCCTCTGCAAATGTCGGTCGAGCATCGTGCGAATCGGTTCGACTTCAATCGTCCCGATCGCATCGATGTAATCCATACGAAGCTTCGACACCTCGCGTTCGATCTTTCCTAAAAATTCTCTCGACAAACTGCTGAAATTCAGCTCCAACGCCTGTGCCGTGCGACCCACCACCTCCGCCAACTCATTGGACATGTTTACGATTCCGTCATCCGCTCGCACCGCTAACCTCAACTCAAATGCCAGTTCGTGACAAATTTCACGAAGTCGGCCGGCGGTCAAGTTGTCGCCCTCTCTCGACGATTCCGCGACATGACCAGCAAGCTCAGCGACCGCTTGGCACTCGGTGGCCAGCCGACTGAGCCTGTTGGCTGCAGCGGCATTCAAAGTCTTAGCATTTTGGTCCATTTCACCACCAACACGGATTCTTCGACGGAGGATTTTCGAGCGTTCAATCCAGACATCCCAAGGCGCACGGTCATCTGCTACCCGCATATTGCGTGCCAACCAGGCAACTGTTGGAACAGGGAGTCATTTGCCGCGCGCAACCAGATAGCACGCACTACACGGAATCGAAATCGCGAACCGCACGCGACTCGCAGAGATCGAGCTACTCCCCGATAATCTTCACCAGCACTCGCTTTCGCCGCCGGCCGTCGAATTCATAATAAAAGATGTGTTCCCATGGCCCCAGATGCAACTGCCCATCGGTGATCGCGACCACTACTTCTCTGCCCATGATCTGGCGTTTGTGATGAGCGTCCGCGTTGTCTTCTCCCGTGCGATTGTGATGATATCGTTCCGGCGATGGATCAAATGGTGCCAATTCCTCCAACCATTTGTCGTAGTCGCGATGCAACCCTGTCTCATTGTCATTGATAAATACGCTGGCAGTGATATGCATCGCGTTGACCAACACAAGCCCGTCCTGGACACCGCTTTCTGATACGAGTTGTTCAATCTCCCGGTGGATTGACACAATCGCGCGACGCTCCGGTACATCCATCCACAGCTCTTTCGTCAGCGACTTCATCAGTTACCTTTCTCGTTTGTTGCAAGATCGGTGCGTGCGGGCAGGGTTTCGGTCATCTCGATTTCCGCGCGAATCAATCGGGCACCCTGGCCAACGAGCCAAAGATAATGATCGTTCGGCAGATCTTCGTACGTCAGGAACCGTGAATCGCCGACCGGTGGGTCATTTGTGCACTTAAAAATCGCCGTCCCTTCGTCCACTTCGTCAAACATCGCTTGGTAGACCATGGTTGCACCCGCCTTGCGAAGTTCGAGATACTGTTTCCACAGAAATAGTCCGCCGCGGCGAGGGATCTGATCCAGTGGCGAATCGTTTTTCATGTTATGCCAACTGAAACCTGGAAACACGACGGGCAAATAGTCTTTCCCATGTTCGCGACACCACTTTAGATCCCCGTCCCACACGTCGCGCCGAATCCGCTCGGCGTCCTCCGGCCGACCAAATCTACCCACCATCCAGGGGCTCACAATGTCCGCTGCTTCAATGATCTTGTGGACCTTGTCGTCGCTAATGCAATCACGCGACAGCGTTCGCCAATATGTCGGAATGCCGATCATCACCGTGTTTCCGCCGTACGTCGGATCTTCGCGCAGAAAACGGATTAACTCGGCGCATTCCTCCAGCGTATAACGCCGACCGTCATTAAAGCCGATCCCCCATACGGCCACGACCGGTTTGCCGCCGTGTCGGAGATAGGCGTGGTCGTGTTCGTCGCGCCCAACTCGCATCCGGTCGACCAGCGTCTTCCAGTCGTCGATCACCACGGAGGTTCCCCCGCGGCCGAGCCCTGACAGGTCATACATCACGGCCCACGCTCGACCGTGGCGATTGGCACCAGCTCGGCAATTGTCGAGCACGACATTGAAATGATAGAGCCCCATGTTGCTGCGGACTTCGCCCGCGAATCGTTGCACGAATACGCCATCAATGCCATAGTCGGCCATCCAGCGAAAATGCCGATCAACCGTTTTCGCATTCAGCGGGCTGTAAACTTGAGCGACAAGGCCATCGGCGTGTCGGAATGCAGTATCGTAGCGTTCGTCGCGATCCAATTCGCTCACGTCCGGCCATAAGTCGATCGTACACGAACCAGGTTCAAAACGCCCTCCCCGCTCCCAGTGATACCAGCCGCGATTGGCCCCATCCCCAGGACACGAGAACCAACCTTGATAGCCACACATTACCTTTCCCGTAAGCGTCGACACGTCGACGAGGTGGCGCGGAACGTCATCCGATCCATCTGGTAAAGTGTCTGCCATCGGACGCAACGTTCGTTCGATAACCTCCTCACGACTCACATCGCGATTCATTTGAAAGCGTTCCACGGCCACCGCTACCGAATCCTGCGCCAAGCACTGCGGCGGCACAAGAATCGCTACAAGGCCGATGGCGATGGCGACGACGATGATTCGAAACACAGCATTCTCCTACTCGCACGAACCTTGGAAACGCATTGCCACGACGATATCGCATTCTGCATCGCCGCGCGCATATAAAACATCGTCCTGCCCCCCATCATCCTGCCTACTTTATCGGCGTACCTTCGATGCAGTACAAGAATTTATCCGATCGCACCAGCAACTGATTGCCATCGACGGCCGGACTGGCATCGAAGCTACCACCATCGCGAAGGCTGCTGCTCGCGATTTGCCGAAACTTCGGTTCGGCTGCAATCACGTAAATCTGTCCGCCCCGCGTGATATAGTAAATATTGTTGCCAGCAATAATGGGCGAGGCATAGACTTGATCCGGTCGCTCCAAACGCTGTTCGTACACAAGTTTCCCCGTATCGGCTTTCGCACAATAGACAATGCCCTTGTTGTCGCTTACCCAATAGAGGTGCTTATCGTGGTAAATCGGCGAGGGGACATTCGTGCCTGTGGGACTCGTCCAAATCCGATGCGACCTCGTGACATCGTCCTTGCCTCCGAGTCGCACGGCCAGAGCGGCCGTGCCGGAGCGACCGCCCAGGTAATAGGCAACGCCGTCCGCCACCACGCCGGTCGGTACCATATACCATTCGATCTGCGTTTTACATGTCCAGCGCGGATTACCAGTTGCCGGATCAAACGCAATCACATCGCCATGGCGTGCGACAAGCAATTCCGGCTGGCCGCCTGAATTTGCCCCAATGATCGGTGTGTTCCATGATTCCTGGATCTTCTTGGCTCGCCATCGCTCTTTACCGGTCTTACGATCGAGCCCCACGAGCGACTCGCTCTCGACACTCGCATTGACGATCAGCAGATCTTGATAGATGATCGGCGAGGCGGCGGTGCCCCAGCCACTGGTTCCGTCACCTACGTCGCTGTGCCATTTCTGTTTGCCGTCGTGATCGAACGCGAACACGCCCGATTTGCCGAAGAACACATAGACTGCATCTTTGTCAGCGACCGGTGAGTTGGCGGCGTAGCCATGGTCGCGAATCGACGATTCCTCAGGCTGTTTCGCAGGAATCGTTTGGTCCCACACCGTCTTTCCGGATCGGCGGTCCAATGCCAGCAGGTGTCGTGTGAGATCCGCAAGCTCACCATCATTCTCTCCTGGCACGTGATAGCCGGCGTAGGAGGTAACGTAAATGTGGTCACCAAAGACGATGGGGCTTGATGCCCCAGCACCAGGCAACGGAACCTTCCAGCGGATTCCCTGTTCGCTGGAGAACTGTGTTGGCAGTGTGCCGGTCGCCACTCCCATCGCCGTCGGACCGCGGAACTGATACCAGTCGGCGTTCGATGCCGCGTTTTTGCGCTGAGCAGAGGCGGACGCGGTGATCGTCAACAACGCAAAAATAACGAACGCAACATGATTTGAGCGATGGTGCATGAGTATTACCCGTTTTGATGAAGACAGAATACTTGACCTCTTTACTCACAGGGGCGAAGCCCCAACATATCCTCTGCCGGTGGCGCAGCCACCGATGGCGGCGGCGGATTCCGCCAGGCCCGAAGGGCCGACACAATAATGGCCGTGCGAGCAA
>JAGQPD010000531.1 GCA_020426865.1 Planctomycetales bacterium | reverse complement strand
TGAAGATCATGGCCCGGCTGAACATCGCCGAAAAACGGTTGCCGCAAGACGGCCGAATCAAGCTCAAGGTATCCGGGCGCGAAATCGACGTGCGTGTGTCGGTGATCCCGATGATCCACGGCGAAGGCATCGTTATGCGTATTCTCGACAAAGGGGCGATGGTCTTCGACCTGCTCAACCTGGGAATGGAAGCCGATGTCTACGCGGCTTACTCCGAATTGATTCAGTTGCCGCACGGTATCATCCTTGTGACGGGACCAACCGGCTCCGGCAAGACAACAACCCTTTACAGTTCGCTGATCCAAATCAAAAGCGATGACACGAAGATCATCACCACGGAGGACCCAGTCGAATACCAGCTGGAGGGGATCAATCAGATTCAAGTGCATCCCAAGATCGGCTTGACGTTTGCTCAATCGCTGCGAGCCATCCTGCGACACGATCCCGACATCGTACTGGTCGGCGAAATCCGCGATAAGGAAACGGCCGAAAATGCCATTCAGGCGTCGTTGACTGGCCACTTGGTATTCAGCACTCTGCACACTAACGACGCGGCGGGCGCCTATACCCGCCTGGTCGACATGCAGGTCGAGCCGTTCCTCGTGGCCAGCACGGTCGAGGCTGTCATGGCGCAGCGGCTTGTGCGCCGACTGTGCAAGGAATGCAAAGAGGCATATGTCCCTGCCAAGGATGAACTACCTCCCGATTTTCCCTTCGACAAATGGGATGGCAGTCCGATCTATCGTCCGCGCGGGTGCCGGACCTGTCGCAATGTCGGCTATAGCGGGCGACTGGGGATCTACGAACTCCTGATCACGACCGAAGAGGTTCGCGCGTTAGCCAACGAACGGGCGAGCACTTGGGAAATCAAGAAAGCCGCCAGTGCCGGCGGAATGAAAACTCTGCGCGACGACGGCTGGGCCAAGGTGCTTGCCGGGCGTTCGTCCGTCGAGGAAGTCGTCCGAGTCACCAAGGGTGATCGCATCCTGATCGGCGGCGTCTAATCCTGCAATCGTTTTGGTATTTTCTGCGACATTCGTCCATCATGCCTGATTTCGCCTACACAGCTCGAGACCTGCACGGAAACCGCGTCAACGGCATCATCGCCGCGGGAACGCAGCGCGAAGCGATCGCGTCGCTGTCGGGACAGTCCTTGTTTCCGATCGAAGTCAAACAGTCGAAGCAACAATCGGGCAAACGACGTAGTCGCGGTCGCGTGGGTGGCCAATTGATGGCGACCACCTATGGCCAGCTATCAGGGCTGCTCCGCAGTGGCGTACCCATGCTGCGATCACTGCGAGTACTGCGTGATCAAACTTCCAACGCCCGACTGGCCGAGGTGTTGGAAGATGTCCATGGCAAAGTCGAAGACGGTGCCACCCTGGCCGATGCCATGTCGCGACACCCTCGTGTCTTTCGTGATATGGCAGTCAACATGGTTCGAGCAGGCGGCGAAGGGGGCTTTTTGGAAGACGCCCTGGAACGCGTGGCGACCTTTACCGAACAGCAGGAAGATCTCAAGAGTCGCACCATGGGGGCCATGGCCTATCCGATCTTCCTGGCGTTTGCCGGCGTTACGGTCGTGACCTGTTTGTTGATCTTCGTCGTCCCTAACTTCGAGGACATCTTCGAGCAGCTCCGCAACAAGGGGGAATTGCCCTGGATCACCGAATGGCTGCTCGCATTCAGTAGCTCACTCAAACGATGGTGGCCCGCCGCACTGGCGGTGATCGCCGGCGCGTTCTTCCTGATCCGGTCGCGACTGCAAACCGAACAGGGACAGCTCCTGGCCGATAAGATCAAACTGAAGCTCCCCTTGGCCGGCTCGATTTTTAGCAATCTGGCGGTCGCCCGCTTCTGTCGAGTCCTGGGAACTTTGTTGCACAACGGTGTACCGATCTTGCGATCGCTGGAGATCAGCCGTGACGCCGCTGGAAACAAAGTCCTGTCACAAGCGGTCCAAGCTGCGTCCGAAAACGTGACGGCGGGCGATTCGCTCGCTAAACCACTTTCGACAAGCAAGTATTTCCCTGGCGACGTGGTCGAGATGATCGCTGTCGCTGAAGAGTCCAATTCGTTGGAACGCGTGCTGATCGAAATCGCCGATTCCTTCGAACGTCGCACATCGCGAAAATTGGAATTGATGGTTCGACTGCTCGAACCCATCATGTTGTTGATCCTGGCCTGCATGGTCCTCGTCGTCGTCCTGGCACTCCTCCTGCCAGTGCTGAAGATGAGCAGTACACTTGGTTAAGAGAAATGTTACACGGCTGTCCCAGCCGTTTACGATAAAAACCACAAGACGGGAACCGACCGCCTGTGAAATCAAGCGGCAGCTGCATGACAACGGAACAGCTGGGACAGCGGTGTGACAATGCAGAACAGCTGGGACAGCGGTGTATCATTTACCCACAACTTAAGGAGTAACACAAATGCGAAAGCGAACGATGCGAAACCGACGCCGCGGGGCGTTCACGTTGATGGAAGTGTTGCTGGTGCTCGTGATCCTGGTCGTTCTGGGATCGATCGCCGGCTATTACATCAGCGGTGCACAAGGCAAAGCCATGCGCCAAGCCGCTCAGATTCAGATCAATGCCTTTGGCGATTGCCTGGAAGGGTACAAGCTGGATGTCCTCTCCTACCCATCGTCGAACCAAGGCCTTAGTGCCTTAATCGCGGCACCGAGCGACATCGCAGACCCGAATCGTTGGCAAGGGCCGTACTTCGCCAAACCGCAAATACCACGAGATCCGTGGGGGAATGAGTATCAGTACCAACTGGACGGCCCGGAAGCATATCAAATCTGGTCGCTAGGCCCCGATGGCGTGGACGGTTCCCAAGATGATATCCGCAGCAGCTAGTAAGCGTAGCGGCTATACGCTGTTGGAAGTGATGCTGGTGTTGGCGATCATCGCCACCGTTGCCGCGATCGCGTATCCAACTTTGACCAATACGCTGCGCACACAGCGGCTGGTAAAAGGGGCTGAACAAGTTCGGGCCATCTGGGCCAAGACCCGGGTGCGCGCGATGCGCGATGGCCAACCGTATATTTTTCGATACCAGCAAGGGACGTCAACGTTCGAGGTCCAAAAATGGACGATGGACGACAGCGCCATTGCGCCCTTTGGTCAAACCGGGTCGATCAATAGCAACACGATCACGACGCCACTGGGCACCAATAACACTTCGTCGACAACTAATCTGGACGATCGCAACGGACGCAGCGACACGAATCTGCCAGAAGGCGTACAGTTTGGCAGTTCAGCGGTCCAGGCCGACCAGCGGTCGATTTACGTGACCGAAACCGCTGCGATGCTGGGGAATCAGTCCATGACCGGCTCGCAGGATTGGTCGACCCCGATCTTCTTCTATCCAGATGGCACCACGTCCACATCGCAGTTGGTCATTGTCGATGAAAAACAGCGGGCGATCGTGGTAACGTTGCGCGGGATGACCGGTACGAGCACCGCGAGCGACTTCATGTTGCAGAATGACCTGCCCGCCATGGGAGTCCAACCATGACCGGACGGCGCCGCTATCGGCAGACGCACATAACAAAAGGGCTGTCGCTGCTGGAAGTCATGTTGGCGCTGGCCATCCTGGGCGTCGCAATCGCAGCTTTGGGAGAATTGGTGCGAGTGGGCATGCGCAGTGCTGAGCAGGCCCGCGATATTACGGAGGCGCAGTTGATTTGCGAAGCGAAGCTGGGGCAATTGGCATCGGGCGTCATCCCGCTGCAAGGTGCCAACAACGCGGCCGTGGAATGGGACAACAATTGGGTATATTCGGTGCAGGTCCAAAACGCCAGCCAACAGAACGTCGTATCAGTAACGGTTTCGGTTCAACCAGCTAGGGAAACGGCCAGCAACCGAGCGACGGTTACGCAGGTGCAATGGATGCCCAATCCCAGTTACGCTCAGCAGTTGATTGACGCAGAACTGGCCGCTCTCGAAGCACAGGCGGCAGAAACAACCTCACCCTAACGATCCATGAAACGTACACCCGGATACACGCTGTTGGAAACGGTCCTTGCGGTGGCACTGACCAGTGTCATCATGCTGTTGATCGTCAACGCGCTGCACATGTACACAAAGCTGCTCGACGTCCGCCGCACGCGGATCGAAGAAGTGCAATTGGCACGCGCCGTCCTTGGCCGAATTACCGACGATCTGCGTGGCACGATCCCGCATATCGAAGTTGAGTTTCCCCAGACGACTAGCGGTGGCGGAGGTAGCGGTGGCGGAGGTAGCGGTGGCGGAGGTAGCGGTGGCGGAGGTAGCAGTGGCGGAGGCAGCGGTGGAACTGGTAGTGGTGGTGCAAGCAGTACAGGTACGAACACGGGGACAGCTGCCACTAGTACCACCACCTCCTCCTCGGTCATCCCGACGATCGCTGGGCTCTACGGCAATCCATTTGAATTACAGATCGACGTATCACGTCTACCGCGTCCGGACGAGTACTTGATCTTTGACGACTCCGGGTCGGTCATGGGTGTCGATGTCCCGAGTGACACCAAGACGATAGCATATTACGTCAACGGCGTCAGCGGATCGGCCACGACAACGGGGCATGTGATCGTTAAAGGAAGCGGTCCGGTGGGAGGAATGACGCAAGGTGGCCTCGTGCGACGGTCGTTGGACCGAGGCTCCACACAATATGCGGCGAACAATAATCTGCTCGTCGGACTCGATGCGACTTCCGAATTGATGGCGGCCGAAGTGATTGCCTTGGAATTCATGTATTTCGACGGTGTCGCCTGGACAAACACCTGGGATTCCGAGGAACGAGCGGGATTGCCGATGGCCGTGATGGTAACCGTTGCCCTCAGCTCCGACCCAACGCAAACGATCGCCGCGGGGACGTTGAACAGTAGCCTCCAATCTCTGCCCAGTTCCACTGGCGCAATACGTTATTATCGCACGGTGATTAGCCTTCCATCGGCGCGACCGACGGACGAAGCGACGATGGCCGCCTACGATGCCGCGGAAGGAAGTTGAGTAAGAGCCGATGCCAACCAGCAGGATCAACAACCGCCGACCACGAACGCGAAGGACGCCAACGCCGCCTGCATCGTCGCGGCGGGGGATCGTGCTCGTGCTAGTACTCATCGTGATCGTGCTGCTCTCACTATCGGCCTACACCTTCAGTGACCTGATGTTGGCCGAAAACGGGGCAACTCGGGTCTTCAGCCAACAGTCACAGGCACAATCGCTGGTCCAAAGCGGCGCAGCGGCGACTCGAATGTTCCTGAGCACCACGCTCGAAGTGCGTCAGCAAAACGGCGGTGTCTACTCGAACGCCAACTATTTCCAAGGAATTCTGGTCGCGGACAGTCCTGAACCGAAACAGCGTGGCTACTACGCCGTGCTGGCCCCTGAGATGGACTCACAGTGATACCTGGGTGTCATCCGTTTTGGTTTAGAGCACGAATCGTCCAAGTTGAATTTGAATGCCCTCACATTCATCGACCAGCAACAGGACGGCGCGGGTCGCGAGGTATTGATGCAACTACCCGGCATGACCGAGACAATTGCCGACGCCATCATGGACTGGCTGGACGACGACGATGAACCTCGCGAGTTCGGCGCGGAAATCGAATACTACTCGGCCCTGCCGACACCCTACGAGCCAACCAACGGACCATTTGAATCGGTCGAGCAATTGATGCTGGTCAAGGGAGTCACGCCACAGTTGTTGTTCGGGTCCGACTTTAATCGCAACATGATGCTGGACACGAACGAACAGAACGCTCCAATGGCAACCGGTGTCGACAATACGCAGGGCAATATGGATCGTGGATGGTCCGCCTATTTGACATTGTATAGCATGGAAAAAAACGTCGATCCGGAAGGCAACCCACGCGTCTATCTTAACCAAACCGATGCGCAAACTTTGCACGACGCATTGACAGAAGTGTTGGATAGTGACAAAGCGACGTTTATCGTCGCGTTTCGGCAGAATGGCCGCTATACAAACAATAACCCCAGCCAACCGTTGGCGGGACAGATGCCGGATATGTCAGTCGCGCTGCAAGCTGACATCACATCGCTTTATGCACTGATTGACGAGAAGGTCCAATTCACAGATAGCTCGCAACAGACGATCGTCGTCGATTCGCCGTGGCAATCGGCGAATTTGGGATCGTTGATGCTCGACCTTCCCAAACTCATGCAGTATTGCACCACAACGGACCAGGAAATCATCCCTGGGCGGGTGAACATCAACCAGGCATCGCGAGTGGTTCTGGAGGGGATTCCGGGCATGCAGGCGGAATGGGTCGAAGCGATCCTGGCCAGCCGCGATCCGGACCCGGATCAGGCCTCACCCACTCGGCTGCATGAGACATGGCTGTTGAGCGAGGGGATCGTCACCGAGATCAGCGATATGGAGGCGCTCGCACCGTTCATAACGGCCGGAGGGGACGTCTATCGCGGCCAAATCGTGGGGTATTTCGAAGACGGAAACACGGCCGCTCGGGCCGAAGTGTTTTTTGATGCTACCCAGTTGCTACCTCGCGTATTATTCTGGAGAGATATCAGTCATTTGGGTCGCGGCTTTCCAGCCGCGTCCTTGGGAGTCAGGGGAGGTTGATCAAGTATGTCGCAGTTTGTGGCCCTGGAATGGGATAGCGTCGAAGCCCGCGTCGTGGTAGCTCGCCGCCGTGGCACTCAGCTGACCGTTGAGCACGCCTTTGACGTCGATCTGTCACCGCGTGATGACTCCGAAGTGCTCGATTCGACTGGAATCGGCCAGCGCATTGCCGCGGCACTATCCGCGCGCCGCGTCAATCGTGCTGAAGCACTCGTGGCGATCGGCCGCGCCAGTATTGAATTGCGACGAATGACGTTGCCGCCGGTTCCAGACGAAGAACTGCCCGAAATCGTTCGCTTCCAGGCAATGCGTCAGTTTTCCAACTTTTCCGAAGAGTGGCCGTTGGATTTCTATCCCGTCGATGACGGTGGCGCCAGTGGCGGCGAGCGGGAGGTATTGGCGGCAGCGATCTCACCCGACGCCATCGCTCAGGCGAAGGAAATCTGTAAATCAGCCAATCTCAAATTGAAACGTTGCATCCTTCGCCCATGTGCCGTCAAAGGACTGCTTCCATCGGGGGACGATCATCTACGTTTGGTTGTCGACCTGTTGGCCGAAGAGGCCGACTTGACCATTGTCGTGCGTGACACGGTCCCCTTCTTGCGAACGGTCCGGTTGGGACGAGGCGAACGGTCCGGCCTGGGCGAATTGCCCGTCAGTGCCTTATTGGCCGAAGTCCGCCGGACGATGGTCGCCGCACAGAATCAAGTAGGTGGCCGAGCGGTCGATGAGGTCTACCTATGCGGCAGCTCCGACGAACACATGGCAGCCCGCGATCGATTGCATGAGTCGCTTCAGATCCCTGTGCATCTGTTTGAACCCTTCCAGCAGGTCGAGCTGGACGCTCGCATGACCGAGCCGCGTCATTCGGGACGCTATGCTCCCCTGTTAGGCATGCTGGCGGACGAGGTGCACGATCGACAACACGCGATTGACTTTTTGCATCCGCGAAAACGTCCGGAACCTCCGAACAAGCGACGCGTCGCGATCATCGCCGGTTCCTTGGTCGGCATCGCCGCACTGGCGTTTGTCGCCCATTTGTGGTGGCAGAGCCATCAACATAAACAGATGATGGCCACGCTCAATGCGTCCTTGCAACAGATGAATGACAATCGCAAGCGACCTCAGGACAAAATCGCCAGGTACGAAGCCGTTCGCAAATGGAACGAAACGAATGTCGATTGGCTCAGTCAACTGGAACATCTGTCGCAAAACCTTTCGACAGGCGACAAGCTTATCGTTAACCAAATGACAATGACCTCGCGAACACAGATCGGTGGGGAGATCAACTTCGACGGAAACGCAATCAACTCCAGCACGATCAAGCAAATAGAAACAGAACTCAGCGGCAAAGGGCACGTCGTCACCGGGCTGGAAAAGAATGAGACGGGCCAGAATGAAAAACTCCCCTGGTCGTTTCGCGAAAAGGTCGCCATCGCCAGGACTGAAGAGGAATTGAAATGAGCGAACGTGAGAAGAAACTGGCAATGATCGTCGGCGGCCTCTTGGGGCTGGTAGCTTTGTTCTTCGGCTATCAGCGTCTCGATTCGTCCACCACACGGCGCGAGAATGAACTGGCAGCCGTGCAGGCGAAGATCGACGAACTCGAAAAAGAACGCCGCAGGGGTTCGTCCGCCGCCGTGAAGCTCAACGAGTTTGAAAAGCAATCGCTGCCTCGTGACCGCGAGTTGGCAGTTCGGCAATACGACGCATGGCTGACACAAACCATCGAGAAGATCGGCTTCAAGGAACGAACCGTCAAATTCCTCGGTGCCTCTCCGCAGCAATTCAATACCAACGCATTAAAATTCCAAATCTATGCACAGGGCAATATTGCGCAGTTGACCGAATTCCTTTACGAATTCAAGGCCGCCAACATGCTGCATCAGATTACGAGCATGCCGGTCAAGCCAGTTGCCGATTCCCGCGATCTGAAAATTGATATCACGATCGAGGCACTCGCGCTGTCGAATGGACCGCCGCAATTGGACGCGGCCAATCGCCGCAAACCGCCAGACAAATCGCTGCAACAGTACGCCGATGCAATCGTCGGGCGCAACATCTTCGCACCACCCAACAACCCTCCACGCATGGCCAGCATCTCCGACAAACGCGTCAGCCTGGGGGATCGACTTAGCGTGCAAGCAGAAGGCAACGATAGCGATCCGCTCGATTCACTCTCGTACTCGCTCGGCGAACCAGCACCGTCGGGCGCGACGATTGATCCCCAGTCAGGTGAAATTCGCTGGTCACCGCGAGAAAATGGAACCTATGATTTTGCGGTGCGCGTGACGGACGATGGGTTTCCGGCAAAATCCGTGCAACAGACTTTTCGTGTCAGCGTTGTTGATCCACCGCCGCCCCCACCGATCGTTCAGCGCGAACCCCCTCGCGAGGAACGTCCGCGTTTGCAGTTCGATGAAGCCAAACATACTTATCTGGTCGCCACGATCG
>JAGQPD010000530.1 GCA_020426865.1 Planctomycetales bacterium | reverse complement strand
ATATCAATTGACTTGGAGACAGCATTCTCACCGACATCGGCGCGGGACTCAAATACGACGAGCGAATCGAGTCGATTTGCCGTACGGTTGTAGAATGGTTTGACGATCAGCTTGATTTCTTCGTTGGGACGCGTTTCGACGCGAATGCCGCTGAAGACTACCGGCGCCCGTTCCTTGGTCGCCCGCTGCAATGCCATCAACAGGGGAGTTCGCAGCTCGGGCAGCACGATGTCGACAACATCACTGGTTGGTCGTCCGTCGCGATGCTGCAGAAACTGACTGGCACCGGCGAAGACGTGCGAAAGAGCATGGCTCTCCGTTACCAATACGCTGGGCGGCATGTAGTCATTCAGGAGCTTGTCGTAGGTTTCCAAGAGGTGGGACGGCACGCCTACTGGAGTCGGTTCGTTGGTTGGCGTGCGACTTTGCAGTGTTTTGGAAGGGTAGCGGGAGGTGAGCGCGATGCGGACGTCGCGTGATTTTTGGAAGAACCGCCAGCGGTCGTTCATCGCTTCGAATTCGGAGACCAATTCCCCGGCCGATTCGCTGGGCCCCAACCACAGGACACCGCCCGGCTTGAGACCGAAGTGGAACATGGACAACGCTTTTTTTTGCGAATGCGGGCGGAGATAGATCAACATGTTGCGACATGTGATCATGTCGAGCGACGTGAACGGGGCGTCACGGATCACGTTGTGTGGCGCAAAGACCACCATCTTCCGCAAGGCAGGGGCGACGAGATAGCCGTCCGGACGCCGCACAAAGAACCGTTCCAGTCGAGCTGGTGAGACGTCCTTGACGTCGTCCTCGCTGTACATGCCTCGGGCAGCGACTTCCAGCGAGTCGACATGGACATCGGTCGCGAAGATCTTGGCCGTGAGACTTGCCGCCCGACGCTCCAGTTGTTCGGCCAAGATCATTCCAATCGAATACGCCTCTTCTCCCGTTGCCGTCCCTGCAATCCAGATTCGCAACCCTTCGTCCGCGTTGGCCCGGCCAATCAGCGACGGAACGACCGTGTGCTCCAGATACGCGAAAGCGTCATCGTCGCGAAAGAACCTGGTGACACCGATCAGGAGATCCTTGTAAAGCCGATTGAGTTCTTCATCGTTGCCGTTGAGACTCTCAGCGTACTCGCTCAGGTCAAAGGAATGGTTGAGCATTAACCGGCGCTCAACTCGCCGCGTGATCGTGCTTGCCTTGTAATTCGAAAAGTCGATTCCGTACTTGCACCGCAGCAGACGGAAGATCGTGCTCATGTTGGCTTCCAAAGACGGAAGCACGTCACGAGGAGTAACGCCGCGATTGCCACTTGTGGGGAACGCAACATAGCTGGCAATCATGTCAGGCATTTCGTCTGGTGACAAGACCGCGTCGACGATGCCCGTTTCCTGAGCGGCCCGTGGCATGCCATCAAAGCGAGCCGATTCTTCGCTCTGCGCCAGCACCAGGCCACCGGCATCGTGAACCTCGCGAATCCCCCGCGATCCGTCCGACCCCGTTCCCGACAGGACAATGGCGACCGCGTGTGTTCCGAGATCTTGGGATAAGGAACGAAAAAAATGGTCAATCGGTAACGTCAATCCGTCCCGCTCCGCACGATCGGCCAGGATCAACTCGCCATTGGCGATAATCATCTCCTTGCCAGGTGGATTCAAATAGATGTGGTTCGGATGTACCTTCGTCGCCTGCGTGACGACTTGGATCGGAAGCCGAGTGTGCCGTACCAACAACTCGTCCATCAGGCTGGGATGCTCCGGCGATAAATGTTGGATCACCACATATGCCACCTCCGGCGAGTCGTCCACATGATGAAAGAATAGCTCCAACGCTTCCAATCCGCCCGCTGACGCACCAATACCCACGACGAACAACTCACGCGGTTCATCGTGGGGCCGTTCCGTACTCATGTTGGGATCCATCACGTCCTACTGCCCTTTGTGACGAAGATGCGTCCTAGGTAGCTCCTGGCAAGTGTTCTCGACCATTATGGTGGTCTCCGCCCCAGCGTAACAAGTACCCAGGTCGTCGATTTCCGTTTGTGTCAGCCAGCTAGTGTTCATAGGGGGGACTTACGACCCTAGTTCGTCGACGTCCGCTGGTGCGTAAACTGTGTGGTGTCGATGAGCGTAACCACCACGCCATTATCGTGCCGATCACTATCATAGGGGAGTACGCGCACTAGGTAATTCTCGTTGCCGTTGGTTTCCAGGGATCGTTCAATCGGTTCTCGCGTTTGCAGCACGGTCGCCGCGTCGGAGATCAAGTCGTAGTTGAGAAGCGTGTGAGCGATATGGCCAATCGGCCGACCAATGTCCTGCTCAAGGACGTGAAATGCCCGAGTTACGACCGGGGTAAATTTGCGGATCCTCAACTCCGTATCGAGAAAGATCGTGCCTATCTCCGTACTCCGCAACAGATTGTCCATGTCGGAGGTAAGCTGGGTTAGTTCGG
>JAGQPD010000529.1 GCA_020426865.1 Planctomycetales bacterium | reverse complement strand
TATGCCGTTGGCGACATCGTCGGCTCTCCAGCGTTGGCGAGCACCGCCAAAGAGCAAGGGCGTCGCGCCGTCTGCCATGCGCTCGGAATCCCCTACCATCAAAGTGAATTCCTCCCTTACGGCCTGTTTACGATTCCAGAAATCTCCATGGTCGGAAAAACGGAACAGGAGTTAACGCAACAACAGGTCCCCTACGAAGTCGGTATTGCTCATTTCCGCGAATGCACTCGCGGAGCGATCCTCGGTGACATGCATGGCCTATTGAAATTGCTTTTCCACCGCGAATCCCACCAATTATTGGGGGTTCATTGCATCGGCGAGCAGGCAACTGAGATCATTCACATTGGACAAGCCGTGATGGCATTGGGTGGAAAAATCGACTATCTGGCCAACGCCGTCTTCAACGTGCCAACGATTGCCGAGTGTTACAAAGTGGCCGCACTTGATGGGCTAAATCGCACAGCCTTCGAAGTCGTCGACAATGGCCATGTTGCAACCGAACACATCGATCCGTGCGAAACCGAGTCACTTGAGGCCACCTTGGAGTCACTACCGATTGCTTGACGCAAAGCTGCAAGAATTATTTGCCGTGCGCGTCACATTTTGCGTGCTAGCGATGACCGTTACGACCCGGAAAGATCGTCTGATCGATAGACCTTCCCAAAGACACGTAGTCCACCTAAGATCGGCAGTAGAGAGTGACCGATATTTAATAATAGCCGTCGAACTCGCGTGAGTCCGCGGCGGAATAACTGTCGCACCTACGATCGGACCAACAAGAATATGTCTACGTCAGTCATCGCACCAAACATGAATCGACTTCGAGAGCACGCCTTCGCTCGTTTGACGGCGGAGGAAGCCGCCGAAATGATCCCGCACGGTTCGCTCGTTGCCTTTAGTGGCTTCACGCCTTCGGGTGCTGCCAAAGAAGTGCCACGCGCGCTGGCAGCCCGCGCAAAGTTCTTGCACAACCAAGGGAAGCCTTACCAATTGCGGGTATTGACGGGAGCATCGACGGGTGAGAGTCTGGACGACAGTTTGGCCAAGGCGGATGCGATCAGTTGGCGAGCCCCCTATCAATCATCGAGTCACTTGCGGAAGCGGATCAACGAAGGCCTTGTTGAATTCGTGGATATGCATCTCTCGCACGTCCCGCAGTCGGTGCTGTTCGGTTTCTTCGGCAAAGTTGACTTCGCAGTCGTCGAAGCGGCGGATGTCACGGACGACGGACGAGTCTACTTGACCACATCGATCGGTGCTTCGCCAACGTTCCTGCAAGTGGCGGATAAGGTATTGATCGAGTTGAATCGAGATCAATCGCGGCGGATCAGCGACATGGCGGACATCGTCATTCCGAAGCCGCCACCCCACCGCCCGGCACTGGATCTGGATCACCCACTGCAGCGGATCGGCAAGACGTTTGTACGAATCGATCCCGAAAAAATCGTCGGGGTCGTGGAAACGTGCGAGCCCGACGAGCTAGGTAAGTTTAGTGGCGTGGATGATACGTGTAGTGCGATTGCTCAACACGTTGTTCGGTTCTTGAACGAGGAGATCGCCGACGGCCGGATCCCGTTGGATTTTCTGCCGCTACAAAGCGGGGTCGGCAATATTGCCAATGCCGTCATGCACGGAATCGGAGAAGATGACGACATTCCCGACTTCCTGATGTATTCGGAAGTCCTGCAATCGGCAGCGTTCCATTTGTTGGCCAGCGGTCGCCTGCGAGGTGCCAGTACCTGCGCGTTGACACTTACGTCGGCCGAGATGCAGCAATTGACTGAGAATATCGATTTCTATGCCCCACGGATTGTGTTGCGTCCTCAGGAAATCTCCAACAATCCGGCGGTCGTACGTCAGTTGGGCGTGATTGCCATCAATACGGCATTGGAAGTCGACCTATTCGGCCACGTCAACTCGACGCACGTCTGCGGCCGCGACATCATGAACGGTATCGGCGGAAGCGGCGATTTCGCTCGTAATGCCTATCTCTCCATTTTTGTCTGTCCGTCGACTGCCAAGGCCGGAAAGATTTCCACCGTGGTTCCGATGTGCAGCCACACCGATCACAATGAACACTCCGTAAGCGTCATTGTGACCGAACACGGCTTGGCCGACCTGCGCGGCGTTGCCCCTCTGCAACGCGCTCGAATGCTGATCGACAATTGTGCCCACCCCGCCTACCGTGATTATCTCCATCGCTACGTCGCCGATTCAGGGTCGGGACATGTCCCACACGACCTGAGCCGCTGTTTTGAGCTGCACCAGAATCTTTTGATGCACGGTACGATGCTCCCGGACATCTCGTAGCAAGATGCTCCCGGACAGGTCGAAACCAGCAGTGAGAGGTTCCCGGCGACACCCGAGCCGGACCGCACGCGAAACCTGGCAGCGTCCCATAACTCGTTCCTGTATCCTCACTTAAGGCAACGCCCCCGAGGCATTTACGTCAGCTCGGCCGTCACCCGGTGATGGCCGGAACCCCGTATTTTGCGGTATAGTGGATGAGGGGTAGATTGCTAGGGAAACCAGATGTCTTGATTCATATTGTCGACTCGACCGATGCCAACATTGCTTCAACGGACGCGCCCGATCCCCCGCTGTGGCTTCACGATCGTGGAGTTGTTGGTGGTGATTGGGATCATCGCGATCATGTTGGTGTTGCTGTTGCCCGCGATCAATATGGCCCGCGAGGCGGCCAGAAAGACGGCGTGTTCCAACAACTTTCGCCAATTGGGGGTGGCAACCAACGGCTACGTAGCGGCCTACGGTCAATTCCCTCCGACCTATAGTGGGCCTGGTGGGTGGAGCCAGCACGCATATCTGCTGCCATACATGGAGCATCAGAACTTGTGGTCGCTGGTACAACCGCGAATGGTCAAGGGGCTGGCTCCCGGCGACGAATCGAAATCGGTGGTCTCAGAGTTTCTCTGCCCAGCCGATTCACGGCTCAGCGCCCCAGGGGACGAACCTGGCAATTGTTATGTTGCCAACGGTGGCACCAAATTGGGCTCGCTCAATCAGCGAGCCGGGGCGGTTGAGGACAACGACGGAGTTTTTGTTGCCGGACAAGTCGTCAAGGTGCAATCGATTACCGACGGCCTGAGCAAGACCGTCCTTTTCTGTGAGAGCCGGATTGGGGACTTTGATCCCGACAAGGTCACGACGCCGGGCGATTGGCTACGCGTCTCGACTTCTGCGGCAGACCGCGATAGTGTGTTCTTGGAATGCGCGAATTTGGATTTGAAATCGAGCCAAGTTACCATGGGCCACTTTAGTCAGTTTGGTCGTTCGTGGGCGTTAGGCTACTATACCGACACGCGTTACAATCATGTGATGCCGCCGAACACGAATTCGTGCGTTCCCAACACAAAATTTGCCGCACTGGACGAACCGAGCGTGCGCCGCGAATTGGCGATGCGGGGTGCCGCGGTGACGGCATCAAGTTGGCATCCCAGCGGTGTGCAAGCCGTGTTGTGCGACGGAAGCGTTGTCTTTCTATCGGACCTGGTGAGTGTTCCGGTATGGCGGGCCTACGGATCACGCGATGGTGGTTTGGCGGATGAGAACAGCGGCATGACAGCCCACGGCCGTTAGTCTGCTGTCGCATTGTCAATGGTTGTCGATCGCAGCGCTGCAAGAACGGATTCCAAGTAATTGCGCGTATCTGGATCAAGAGCGTCTCGGGGAAATTCACGCAAGATTTGTGCGGCTTTTTGTCGTCGGTCAGTCCCCTCCCAACGACTGGCGGATAAGAATCGACGCTGCAGCAGGATGTTCACCGCTTGACGTTGGACGCTGGTAAATTCGGGATCGAACATTAGCGTTTCGATGTAGGGCAGATCATCGTCAGCAAAGTTCAACATGTCCACGTGTTGCAGGAGTATATCGCGAATCAGTCGCCGCCGTTCGATGTCTTTTGCCTCGATGGCCAGATTCAATTCACGCACTGCCGTTTCATTCTTGCGGGCGTCTGTCAGTCGCCAGGCCCAGGAAAACGTACCAAATGTCGTGGCCAACAGTACGGCCAAGAAGGTGGCGAGAGCCTTTGGATTGCGTTGGCACCAGCGACCGGATCGTTCAACGAACGACACCGGCCGCGACTCAATCGGTTCGCCACGAGCAATGCGCTGCAGTTCGCTGGCAAGCACGCCACAGGAAACCAATCGATCGCCAGGGGATTTTTCCAAACATCGCGCCACGATCGTCTCGAGGTCACGAGGAATCAGTCGATTTACGATCCTCAGCCGTTTCGGTTCGGAGTGAGCTATTCGATCGATCAATTCGGCGTCGGAATCCCCTTCGAAGGGCCGCTTTCCTGACAGCAACTCGTAGAGAACGACCCCAATGCTCCACAAATCCGTGCGGTGGTCCAGATGATCGCGATTTCCGGACGCCTGCTCCGGACTCATGTAGTCAAGTGTCCCCACACGTACCGCCCAGGAACGCGTAACGTCGTCGGCGATGGCAATCGCTACGCCAAAATCTGTCAACACCGGCTGATTATCCGCGTCGAGCAGCACGTTGGATGGCTTGATGTCACGGTGAATGATTCCGCGTTGATGGGCAAAGTGAGCTGCATCGGCGAGAGCGGCGACGAACGCAGCGATCTTCTGTGGCGTCAATCCGGCAATCTCACTTAAACGAGTTTTCAAGTCATCGCCTTCAACAAATTGATAAGCAATGTAGGTCATCCCTTCGACCTGTCCCGAATCCCAAACGCGGGCGATACCAGGATGATCAAGCGATCCGGCGGCGCGAGCTTCGCGCAAGAATCGATGCAGGTCGGTGTTACCGAACCCCGAACCGAACCGGGGCAGTTTGAGTGCTACCCACCGTCCGTGCCGGGAATCCCAGGCACGGAAGACAACACCAAATCCTCCCTCGCCGATTTTCTCCATCTCGCGAAAGGGCCCCAAGGCCCGTGTCGGCGACGATGGTAGCGGTGAACTCGTCAGACCGTTCTGATGTTGGATGAGCCCACGAAGAAACGGAGCACAGCAGGGGAACCGTCGTGAATAATCGGCGTGCAAACGCCTCACGTCGCTGTGCCGGGCGCGCCAGTGCAAGTCAATGGAGATAAGTTCTTCCAGTAATGCCCGGTGGAAGGGCTCCACGTTGTCGCTTGCCGCACGATCAACAGCAATCCCCAGCTTGTCGAGAAACGATTCGATACAGGGCGAAGTGGCACGTTGCCAATCGGCTTCAAATTGGTCACACAACGCATCGAGTTGTTCGAGTTGCCCCCGATTCAGGCCGTCGATCGCGGTCGATTTAGAAGTCGTATTCACGAGTCGGCTGAAGGGTTGGAGGCCAAATCCGCCATCACATCGCGAATCCGTCGTCGTTTGCGCTCCACGGTCGCAACCGAAACATCGAGCAGGTCAGCAATGTCCGCATTTGTATAACCTTCGCAGCGTAGCAGGAGGACCGAGCGGCAGGTCTCGTCCGGGAGTCGGTCGAGAATCTGCTTCAGGTTTTCGCGAACGATTTCCCGGGCCGAAGGGCTATCGATCGTGGCACGGAAGTTATCAAAGCCGGCATGCCCACCGTCGTGCTGCGGCGAGACAAAAACTGAATCGCCCCGCGTCCGTCCGCCGCCACGTTTGTCGGCCATCTGCCTTCGCATTTCGTCAATAACGCGATCCTTTGTCAAACGAACCAGCAACGCCATTAGTTCCTGTCGATCGGCAATCTCCTCCAAATCGCCGCGAACAGCGCGCTCGTAGATCTCCTGGAACACACCATTGGCCACGGCATACTCATCTGTGACTCGCAAAGGAAAACCACCGAACTTCTGCCGCGCCACGTTGGCGAGCAATTCGTAGTAGCGATCGCACAGGACCTGGATCGCGGCCGGATCGCCATGCCTGATACCGTCAACAAATCGCGACGAATTCGCACCAGAAGACATACGAGTACTCGCCCGCACAATAAGAGGAATCGTGGCTGCCCTACACCATTAGATTGTAGGCCAGGCCTGACGTTGATTCCAGCCCGATGCGGCTGGCCTCAGATGGTCACGAGAGACGGATCCGGTGTTGCGATTTCGCGGACCAATGTCAGATTCCGTCCGGTCCGTTTGCATTCGTACATGGCGTCGTCGGCCTGAGCTAATAGTACTGCGGTAGCGGCCGTCGGATCGCCCCCCAAATTGCGGGCATATACCGCTCCCACGCTGATCGTAACCGACACACGTTCGCCCTCGTGGAAGACTTCCATCGCTTCCACACTCGACCGCATCCGATCGGCAACGTGCTGCAGCGTTTCCACCGACGGGTTGATCACAATCGCAACGAACTCTTCACCGCCGTAACGAGCAACAATATCACTGGACCGCACGCTGCCGCGGAGTCGATCGGCGACCTGTCGGAGGACCTCGTCGCCAAACTGATGGCCGCATCGATCGTTGAGTTTCTTGAAGAAATCGATGTCGCAAAACAGCAGCCCCATGGGTTGATGTTGCCGCAGGCATCGACGTGCTTCCGCCATCAGATACTCGTCGAAAAATGACCGGTTGTACACACGAGTCA
This sequence comes from Planctomycetales bacterium, assembly GCA_020426865.1. Taxonomy (GTDB): domain Bacteria; phylum Planctomycetota; class Planctomycetia; order Pirellulales; family Pirellulaceae; genus JAGQPD01. Next base: position 2,051 of record JAGQPD010000529.1, on the reverse strand, counting down.
ACGGGTCCACCATGATCCGCTCACGAAGTTCTAAATTCTGCGATACCAATTCGTGGTTCGTCCGTTCCAACTCGGCGTTGATCGCCAGAGCTTGGGTGCTGACCGCATGGGCCTGCAACGCCATTTCAGACAGCTGGCTATTGGCCCGCGACATCAACTCTCCAGGATCGAGCATACTGTCCGTATTGATATCGAGCATCTTGCCGACATCTTCCGTCGCCTCACTAACGGCGACGATAAAGGCTTCGAGCTTCGTGTCGTCGAATGCGAGAAGCTGATCGGAGTATTGAATCAACCGCTCCCATACACCACAGTGCATTCGCCCTTCAAAGTGCTCAGCCACCAGACCGGCAATACACGTGGCAGCGACCACGTCGAACTGTGGCATCTGTCGCAACTCCAGTACCTCGTCAACGCCAGCATGGTGCAACCTCACCGCGTCGATCAAGGCTGTCGGCAGACGCCACCCCTCCATCAAGCGTTGTCCCACCTCCACGTGCGAAAACCCAAACCGGGCCGTTTCCAATTCGCAAAGGGACTGGTTGTTCTCTTGATATTCCTGCAACACCGGTGCGTATTCTTCGGGAATGGTCTTGATCATTGCCAGCTGCCCGACATGCACAAGCAGCCCCGAAAGAAACAACTCACACTTGTCCGCGCGTGGCAATTCGCGCGCAAGTAGCTCCGCCGTGGACGCCCTGATGAGCGACTGCAACCAGAAGCTGTCGTAGATTCCTCGCAACGCTTTCGGTGCCTTGTTTTGATCAACGAGCGTAAAACTAAGCGCCAGCGACGTGATGACGTTGGATCCCAAACACATCACTGCCCGCTCAATGCTGGACACCGGTGAACGCAAACCGACGTGAGCCGAGTTGGCGGCCTTCATGATCCGACCACAGATTGCCGGATCCGTCTTTACGGTCGCGACGACATCGGATATCGGTGTATCTGGGCAGCCCGACAATTCCAGGAGGCGAACGGCAACGGTCGGCAACGAGGGCAACTGTGTCGAGGTCCAAATCGTGGCAGGGTCGATCGGCATGTCCGAAGATTCTCCAAGCTGGGGCTGAAGCCGGAGACGAAATCATCTCGTCAGCGAGATGATCTTTGAAGTCCTTCGCCCGGCCACCGAATAGACCCGCGCAGGTGTTCTGCCCGCACCTGCGCGAGTCGACACGGAAAGCGTGAGGCTACACCTCACTCCCGTTACCCCGGTTATCGATTCCTCGGACCGCTGCTTGCTTTGCTATCAAAAAAAATCAGCCGGCATCCCGGCTGCTCACGCTGCAAGTGTCTGCAATTGCTCGCGTTCCAAGCCGCACCTCCCATGAGACGACCGGATGATAGCGGTAAATCTTTCAAGCCGCTGAAGTCGCTAGTCGATATAACCGGCATGAGCGTTATACCCTCACAATTCGGCGTACTCGCCAGAGCCCTTGAAGTCGGCTCCGCACGGCACCAAGTCGTCAGCCAGAACCTGGCGAATGTCAACACTCCAGGCTATCGTGCTGCGGAAGTCCGCTTTGAGGAAGAAATGGCCTCGTACCTCCGACATGGCGACACCGATTCCAACGGTCCCGCCATCCACGTACTGGAGGGGGGGGCCCAACGGATTGACGGAAATAACGTGGATATTGACCAGCAAATCGGGTTACTCCAAGAGAATGCCTCGAGGTTCCAGGCATGCATGCAGTTGCTTTCGAGTCAACTTCAAACCATGCGGAGTGCGATCACTGGGCGATAGCTAACAAGCGAGAACAAATTCAGATCGATCAACAATTGACCTAAAGGAGAGCAGGTATGGGCAGATACCTCTCAGCCACGGCGATCAGTGCATCTGGCCTGACGGCGGAACGCATGCGGATGGAGGTTGCGGCGAACAACATCGCCAACGCCTACACGACGCGTACGCCTGAGGGCGGCCCCTACCGACGACAACAAGTCGTCTTTGCCTCGAGTCTCAACGAAGCACTGGGAAGCCCGCACGACGGCCACTCGCTGGGTGGCGTGCAAATTGTCGGTATTCAGCCAGATACCACCGAATTGCCGGT
>JAGQPD010000020.1 GCA_020426865.1 Planctomycetales bacterium | reverse complement strand
CTGGGCGATTGGCGAATTCGAGGTGGAATCGACTTTGATTTTCCTGCTGGCACGATGTTGCCTGCGGACAAAGCACTGATCGTCGTGCCATTCAATCCGCTCGATACATCAAATGAGATTCGCCTGATTGCTTTTCGAGTCCACTACAATTTGGATCCCACGACCGTGGTCCTCGGCGGATATTCGGGACAGTTGAACAACGACAGCGAGCGGATTCGGTTGGAACGGCCCGTTGCCGGCAGTCTCCCAAAACAATGGTCGGCGGAGGAAATTGTATGGTACGACGACGTTGCCCCTTGGACGACGGAGGCGGATGGGACAGGCAATTCGTTGCAACGGCGAGCACCAGTATTCTATGCCAACGATCCCCACGCCTGGCGCGGTCAGAGCCCCACCCCAGGGGTCGCGTTGTACACGGGAAATGTACGGGGCGATCTCAATGGCGACACTCTGATCAACGCCCTTGACCTCGACGCACTGTTTACCGCGTTTTCGCGCGCGAGCCAAGTTGCCTTATGGGATTTGGACAACTCCGGCACGCTGGACAAGGGGGACATCGATTACCTGCTGGCCGATGTCCTGCAAACCAAGGTCGGTGACGCCAATCTCGATGGTCGGGTCGATGATCTGGACTTTGCAATTTGGTACCAGGCGCGGCACGCAACATGTATGTCTTCATGGAGTAACGGCGACTTCAATGGCGACGGCGTCGTCGACGTCCGCGATTACAATCTGTGGAATGCTAACCGGGATACGGCGTCCTCGGCGGCCGTTGTGCGTCAAACCGAGGCGGTATTCTCAACCACCGCCGACCGCCGGGTTGCCGGACGCAACCGCCTTGGCCGATCGTCGGTGCAAGTCTAGTGCGTCAACCCGCCAACTGAAATATTTGACATTCGGTATCCGACGGGTATAACGAAGCCCTGCGATGTGGACTCTACCGCCGCGATCCTTCCTGTCCCGCCTTGGTATCGCCCACCTTGTCTCGCATGGCTGTCCACGTCGACAGTCCTATATGTATCGAGTTATATATATCGAGCGTTTCAGTAACCCATTTCGTCCATCGAACAAGTGAGGAATACCATGAGAAAAAGGTCACGGCGGTTACTAGTGTTGGCGTGGTTCGTTTCAAGTGTGGCGTGGAGTCTCTCTGCCCAAGCGGATTTGGTGGGTCACTGGACATTTGACAATGGCACCGCCTCAGACTCATCGGGTTTCGGCAACAACGGGTTTGAATTAGGCACTCCGTTGCCGGAGTATAGCACCGACGTTCCGTTGCAACTGGGTGGCGGCCAATCGCTGTCGTTTATTGGTGACGCTACGCATTTTGAGCAACGGGTGGAGGTGCTCACGAACGCCACATTGGACATTGCGGGTGCCATCACGATGGCAGCCTGGGTGAATCCGACAGGCTCAGGTTGGGACGCAATTATGGCAAAGAGCCCCTTGGATGGATCGGGTTCGAATCATGCCGGCAGCTTTGAATTCCGCATTGAAAATGGCGGTCGACGTTTGCAGTTTCTGCACCAGCAAGGGGGCGTCGATGACACCGTTGGCTACTCGTCCACGGGAACAGTCAACAACGGCACGTGGTCTCACGTAGCGGTGACGGCGGTTGATAGCGGCGAAGTCAATTTCTACATCAATGGCGCCTTGGCGGGAACATCTGTCCACAACGGAAATTTCGGGTTCTTCACATCCAGCCCGTTGTACATTGGAAACCGCGGTGACTTTGCCAATTTGGGGACTCCATTTGACGGAGCGATCGACGATGTGCGACTCTACAATGAAGCCTTGACTGCGACACAGATTCAAGACCTATTTGGTCCTCCGCTGGAAGAGTACCCTGGACTGACCGGCGTGCGAGCACGAGCATCGAGCGAATACTTGCCGGACGGACGTCTTGCTGTCAACGCGGTCAATAACAACGGAATTCAGGGGAAAACACACGGCACGTCGCCAGGCGGAGCGATGTGGCTGACCGATGGCGTCGACGCGGCACCTGAGTTCAACATCGACCTGGGATCGGTTCACACGGTGGATCAGCTGCGAGTCTGGAACTACAACGAAAATGCCAACGCGACGTGCTGTCTTGATCGCGGTGTAAAGACGGCGGACATTTACGTGGCAGGTGCGGACGGGGTCTTCGGTGCAGCGCCGGTAATTAGTGGGCAATCGTTCGCGCGAGCGCCGGGAGCCACGGAAGATTTCTCCGAAGTGATTTCGTTAGGGGGTGTACAAGCTCGCTATATCAAGATCGACGTTACGGAAAATCACGGCGATGCCAGCTTCACCGGCTTGAGCGAAGTGAAAGTAACCGGATCGGTGGTGGCCGAATTGGCACCGATCCCAGCGATCATTTCGCAAGTTTCCAGCGACCTGGGTGGCTTCGAGCGCGGTTCGGCGCATCTTGTCGACGGGTCTGGCTTGCTCTATGCCGATGCCCACAGCGTCAATCCGGATGGATCGATGTGGCTGAACCAAGGGACGTTTGGCGGCGGTAATGACGTTGAGCCGGAGATTACGTTCGACTTCGGCTCGGAGCAAAACATCGATCGAATGAAAATCTGGAACTACAACGAATATCGACCTGATCTGCCGGATCGCTTGGAGGAACTTCTCGGGCGTGGCGTGAAGCAGACCGACATCCTCGTCGCGGGCGAAGACGGCGTCTTCACGACGTTGTTTCAGGGCCTTGAGCTGGCACGTGCACCTGAGGGAGGAGACGGATTGGACTTCAGCGAAACGATCGACTTTGGTGGCGTTAAGGCTCGCTATGTGAAACTCGATATTCTTTCCAACTACAACGGTCGCGACTTCACCGATCCGTTCGGCGACGATGGCCTGGCCAATTTTGCTGGCTTGAGCGAAGTTCAGTTTTTCGCGACGGTCGGCGGAACCGCTTTGCCTGGCGATTACAATGGCAACGGCAGCGTGGACGCTGCGGACTACACGGTGTGGAAGGACAACTTCGGTTCGACCTCCGACCTGGCAGCCGATGGCAACGGTAACGGCGTGATCGATGCTGCCGACTATACGGTGTGGAAAGACAACTTTGGCAGCACCGCCGCAGTAGCTCAGGCAACAGTCACCCCCGAACCGGGAACCATGCTGTGTGTGCTCCAGGTTTTGCTTCTAGGCGCAGGGGCGGTACGTCGACGACGTGTGCAATAGCAGCATTTCGGGCAGGGCGATGGAAGAGCCAATGTGCCACCTAAACGTCATCGCCCCAGGCGTTTTGATCTCGCGGGGAATGTCCTTGTACGTTCCCCGCGAATTGTCTGACAACGTGATAGACGGCACTGACAACAACTAGCAGCAGTGTGGGCGCGGCGACAATGAAGACCACAAACGCACCTCGCCAGGCACCGGGGGCGTCATTTTGCAAGGAGACGACGAACAGCCTCAACCCGGCCGCCATCACGGCACAGACGAGCGTGATGAGCAGCAGCGAAAACAGGCTATAGGTCGGCACCCATTCAACGCCGGTTCGATCGTCCGCCCCCTGCTCCGCGGGATTGGGATTTGTATCATACATGCAAGTACCTTGGGTTCCGCAATAGGAAGGCTCCGATCGGGCTTTGCTGACCTAAAATGTTGGCGTCACTCGATCCAACCACCGCCAAGGACGATATCATCGTGATAGCAGACGAGCGCCTGACCAGGTGCGACACCTGTGCACGGCTGATCGAGCTGCACTTCAAGCTGTTCCGGGCTACGCTGTCGTGCCTGGGCCGGATGGGCCTCACTATTGTAGCGAATCTGCACCAGGCATGAAAACCAGCCGGCGGGTGGGTCCACTAGCCAGTTGAGGCGGTTGGCAGTGATCGAAGTGCGTTGCAATTCGTGTTGTTCGCCGATAACAACGTCGCACGATGCGGAATCAATGCGGACGACGTACCGAGGCTGGCCAAAGGCCACGCCCAGTCCTTTGCGCTGGCCGATGGTAAATCGTTCGATACCATTATGCCGCCCGACGACTTGGCCGTCGGTAGTGATCAATCGGCCGCTGCGGTCGGCAGGGTTGCGAGCGGCGACGAGTTCGGCATGTCGGCCAGCGGCGACGAAACAGATTTCTTGGCTGTCGCGTTTATCGGCGACCCGAAGCCCCATCTCTGTCGCCATGGCTCGCACTTCGGATTTACGGTATTGGCCGATCGGCAGCAACATTCTCGTGAGCATTCCGCGATCGATACCGAACAACACGTACGACTGATCCTTGTCATAATCGATACCGCGACGCAAGCGAGTAGTCTGGTCAGGGGGCGATTCCAAGCGGGCATAGTGACCGGTAGCGACATACTCGGCTCCAACACTATTGGCATAATCGAACAGCCGACCAAACTTGATCCAGTTATTGCACATCACGCAGGGATTCGGGGTGCGACCGGCAGAGTACTCGTCGGTGAAATAATCGACAATACGGTCAAAATCGGCCTGCAGGTTAAGGGCATAAAAAGGGATTTGAAGGTCGTCTGCCACGCGGCGTGCGTCCTCGGCGTCGCTGGCCGTGCAACACCCTTGTTTGTGATCCATCCGGGCGGGGAGGACGGCGAGCGAATGGGCGGTTTCGGTTGAACCAAAATCGCACAAAAGCGGTGGGGAACCGTGCCGCATGAAGACCCCAATCACGTCGTGACCGCTGTTTTTCAGCACGTGAGCAGCCACGCTACTGTCGACTCCACCGGACATTGCCAATACGATGCGTGCCATATTGCGATCTTAAAGATTCCGCGGCTGTCCCAGCCATTCAATGTTCCACGGCTGTCCCAGCCGTTCTTTCTTGCTACAGCGGTGGCACATCTCGCCCAACGGTCCCGTGAAAACACGGAAAACGAAAGCCGCTCAGCTCGCCGCACATACTTAGATTTTCGTCGTTCTTGTATGCAATTCGCAAGCTAGATTTCTTCATGCCAGGACGCAAACACCCGCCACCCCCCCACCTTAGGGAACGCTCCCCCGTCTCCATAGTGGAAAACAAGGGTCAAGATGAAAACTTACCCGAAATTGTCCTCTTAATGGAGCTATTACATCTTGCGAGCGCCGCAACACGTGTTAATATGCGTGGTTTACGTTAGATGAAAAGGCCGGGGCTGGTTTGGCAGTTAAGTAGATTTTCCGGCCAGGACCGGTTGTATTGGTAAGCAATAGGATTATAGTGTCGGCACAATCTTATGAGGATCCGAGAGGCCGGTCGGTGAATTGCCTGGGTCAATGCTGGAGTGGATGGCTACAACCAGAGATCGGTTCCGAGGGAACCCAGGGCGGCGTTGCAACTGCGAGTTCTGGCAAATGATCGCCTGGCAGGCGAATGGACCAGCGGCGGTCAGGCAGCTAGTGATCGAATGAACAAAGATGAGTTGAGTTAGCCGCGAAAAGCACGTGGCTGTTATTTTTTGGTGTCATGAGAGACTTATCCCGCGCTGAAAGGAGGGACAAACAAATGGTGAGACACCTTGGAGTTTTTGCGTTGGTGGTGACGGGCTTGCTCGTTGCCTCACAAGCGCAAGCCGATTGCGGTTGTGCCGTAGCCGGTTGTGATGGTGGTTGTGGTGTTGCCGTCGATGGTGGTGCCGTAGCTGCCTACAGTGAAGGGGTCGCGTCGTGCGGCCCGCAGTATACCACGCAGACGGTTTATCAACGTCAGTGGTACACCGAAACCCAGATGACGACTCGTACGCAGTATCGCACCGAGCAACGTCAGCGTCAGTACACGGTCTATCGTCGTGTACCTCAGACGCAACAAGTGACCCGCAACTACACCGTGATGGTGCCGCAAACGCGTCAGCGCACCGAAAACTACACGGTGATGGTGCCGCAAACGCGTCAACGCACCGAGACCTACACGGTGATGAAGTGCGAAACGCGCCAACGTGAAGAGTCTTACACGGTGATGGAGCCGCAAACTCAATCGCGCGAAGAGACCTACACGACGATGCGCAGCGAACAACGTTCGCGTGAAGAGAACTATACGGTGATGGAGTGTCAGACTCAATCTCGTGAAGAGACCTACACCGTGATGGTTCCCGAACAACGTAGCCGTACTGAAACGTACACGGTCCAGGTCCCCAAGACCGAGACTCGTACCGTTGAGTACACGGTGAACGTCCCCGAGCAACGCAGCCGCACGGAAACGTACACCGTTTGCGTTCCGACTCAAGTTGCTCAAGACTACACCGTAAGTGTTCCTTACACGGAAGCCGTTGAGCAATCCTACACCGTGACGGTTCCTTACACTGAACCGGTTGAGCAAAGCTACACGGTTTCGGTTCCTTACACGGAAGAAGTTCCGCAAAGCTACACGGTCACGGTCCCCTACACCGAACAGGTCGAACAGGCTTACACGGTGATGGTACCATCGCAAGAGACGCGTACGCGGATGGTATGCCAGCAAGTACCGGTAACGCAGTATCGCACGGTTTGCCGTGACGCTGGCAGCTACCAAACGGTAACGGAAGAAGTTCCCGTTTCGGGCGGCTGTGGTGCTGTCGTTGGTGGTGGTTGCGGCGCAGTTGTTGGTGGTGGTTGCGGCGGCGGCTGCGGCGCCGTTGTCAGCGGCGGCTGTGGAAGCTGTGGCGGTTGCAGCAGCGGCTGTGGAAGCTGTGGCGGTTGCAGTAGTGGCTGCGGCGCTGTGGTCAGCAGCGGATGTGCGACCGGCGGTTGTGGTGGTGAAGTTGTGGTCGACGGCGGCGCTGTTGTTGACAGCGGTGCAGCTTGCGGCTGTGGCCCCACGACGCAAACCGTTTCTCGCCAAGTTTGGGTCCCCAACATGGTTCAAGAGCAGGTTCCTTACACGACCTACCAGAGCCAACAGGTTGCCCAAAACTACACCGTTACCGTTATGCACCCCGAACAACGTACCCGTTCGGTCAGCGTAACAAAGTATCGTCAAGAGCAACAGACTCGCAACGTTACCGTTACCAAGACTCGTCAAGAGACGCGTACTCGTACGGTCAACGTGACCAAGACCCGTCAAGAGACACGTAGTCGCACGGTCAACGTCACCAAGACCCGTCAAGAGACACGTCAACGGATGATCACGCAGTACAACCAAGAGCAACGTACTCGCGAAGTGCCCTACACGGTGATGGTACCTCAGACTCGCACCCGCGAAGTCCAGTACACGGTCTGCACCACGGAGCAACGCACTCGCGAAGTGCCTTACACCGAAATGGTTGCCCAGACCCGTACTCGTACGGTCAACTACAACGTCAATGTGCCGGTGCAGAAGACTCGTACGGTAAACTACACGGTGCAAGTACCTGAGCAACAAACCCGCACGGTTAACTACACCGTGATGGTTCCCGCTCAGAAGACCCGCACGGTCAGCTACCAGGTGCAAGTGCCTGAGCAGCAGAGCCGCACGGTCAACTACACCGTGAGCGTACCCGAGCAACGCACTCGTACGGTTAACTACACCGTCAACGTCCCCGAGACTCGTACTCGCGTTGACAACGTAACGACCTACGCTTGCGTTCCCGAAACCCGCTCCCAAAGCTATTCGGTTTGCGTTCCTTACACGGTGCAAGTCCCCGTGCAAGTTCGTCGCTGCCGTACGGTGCCAGTAACGGTGACAGTTCCCGTCGCTCCCGCTTGCGGTGGTGGCGCGGTCATCGGGGGTGGTTGCAGCGGTGCAGCTGGTTGCGGTTGCAGCGCCTGTGGCGGCTAAGCTCAGCGAAAAACGCGTTGCGTTGTGACGTGTATATTTTTAATTGACATCAGGCGGGGCCCTTCATCGGGTCCCGCCTTTTTTTGCCCCCCATCTTCC
>JAGQPD010000528.1 GCA_020426865.1 Planctomycetales bacterium | reverse complement strand
GGCTAAGAATCCGCTCAATTTGCGCCTCGCGACGCTGCTGAGCCGACTCCTGCAGGTAGGGATTGGATCCGTCATCCTCGGTGGCTGAGAACATCTCCTCCTGACTGGTCCGGAACCGGTCACGATACTTGTACTCCACCGGAATCGTACGCGCAAAGTTCTTCATAATCGCCCAACTCGCGTACGTACTGAACTTATTACCCCGCGAAAAATCGAACTTCTCGGCGGCCCGAATTAGTGACATATTTCCGTCGCTAACTAATTCAAAGAAGTTCTCCGAGGGCGTCACATGCCGCTTGGCGATCGACACCACCAAACGCAAATTGGCTTTGACGATCTGGTTCTTCACCCGAACCGCTTCGTCATACATCTGTTCGATCTCGTCCATCAGCGCGCTTTTCGCCGATTGTCCATCGAGCTTCTCGCGCAACTTGCTGGCTCGGTATTTCAAATAGTTCATCTTGCGAAACAGATGCTGTTCCTGCTCGCGAGTCAACAATGGCACTTCATACAACGCCGCCAGATACGGCGGCAACCCCGCCGGAACTCGCACCCTCTTGAACGGCCCCTCCGCCTCCGGCATCGCCCCCAAGATGTCCGCTTCCGCGCTCCGTCGGTCGAAACTGTCGTGGTAAATACAATCGAGTGGCAATTCCATGATCCGTCGAGCACGCATCTCGCTAATCACGCGATAAATGCTCGTCTTTGTCCGACAATGTTGCCGCGCAATCCGCTCCACCGACGTTCCGCAACGGTACGAGTGATAAATCTGCTCCTTGATCGAGTCGTTCAACGGACCTGAATGCCCGGGAAAGACCGCAATTTCCGGATGCCGTTCGTCAAACTGCTTCAACGTGTAGCGAATCGTTTCCACGCTGCGACTCATCTGCTGCGCAATTCTCCGAGTAATATCCGACGGGCAACCACCCAGCCGGGCCATCCGCCGCGCCTGCTCGACAATCGCTTCGCGATCCGCGTCCGTCAATTGACTGAACCGCTCCCCGCGCTGCACCCGCTCTTTGTTTTGTGACACAAAATTATTGACACTGCTCTGAAGGAACCCCACGCGCTTGCGGCCGCCGGAGATGAACCGCCGACTGACCAACCCCTGCTGACGCCAACGCGCAATCGTCTTGGTCGACACATTGAAATGCCGACTCAACTCCTCCACCGTGTGCACCGGCTCGCCAACTTCCGCCACCGATAACTCCGCGGCATCCGTCATGTCTTCAATGAACTGCCGTAAATCATGCTGCAGGTCCTCGCCCAACAAATTCACCCGCGGCGCTGCGTCCGGCCGATATCCCGTTACCCGAAAACACAAGTACTCGTAACTGTACTCGCGCGACGCAACGATCTCGCCCAACAAACGCTCCGCCCGATCCGCTTGCTCCAACTTCTTCTCTCGCGGTGCAAACCGAACCTGCTGATCCGTTAACTGACGCATTATTGGTGTGCGATACTGTGTTTGCATACCAGTTACCTCTTTCGCTCTTCTGCCGTCCCCCACATTGCCAGTGTTCCCTGCGACTCCTTCCGCCCAGCAATGCTCGTGTGCTCGGCCGCTTACCTCAGGCAGTCCCCTTTCGGGCCCTCCAGGCGTCCCGCCCGTACCCTCAGTCCGGCCACTCTTCCATCTCGCCCTTTATACGCTTCTCGATCCTTTTTGGTTGCCAAATGTTCGCTGTTTTTTTCTGAAAATTCACCGGAGAAAAAGCTTGATTGCCGGATTCTCCGCCCCTGCGCGCCCCCGTCCGCTCGCGACTCACACTGTCATTCGAACGCTACTTCTCTATTATTGCCGCCCCACACACTTTTGGTCCCAGAATTCCCCGCGATCCCCTGACGCTCCCGTCCCTCGCCCCCTTACCCTCGTCTACCTCCGCTTACCCGAAAAAGTCCGCGAAAGTTCACCAACCAATACTAAATTTCCCATCCAACTTCCACCCACAACCAGCAAGCATTACCCGCCTTACCCAATTTGAATCAAAATAAAAAATCCGTTCCATTGAATTTGATTTGCATTGAATTTCCTCGGCCCGACGCGTCGATTCCCTAACCGAGCCGGCCAGCTAGGCGCCCACCTTGTGCGACGCCTCTTTGGATTGGATGCAATGCGCAACGGCTCGGTTACAACTTTTCTCTTTTCTCGTCGCCCCCATCGAATCGCGAAGTTTACGCATGCCACGCTCTATCCATCGGACGTCGTCATCCCATTTTCGCTTCACCGTCCTATTGGCCGTTATCTTTCTTGCCGGGTCAGGCAATTGGCGCGACGGCATGGCCCAGCAGCGATCGCCCCAGCAGCGCGTTGGCGACGGCGAAAAGACGGTATTGCTGTACGGCCAACAGAAGGAGCGGGAGACTACCGAAGTCCGTGCGGTGATTACCGTGCGAGGAAAGCTGACCGAGCGTGAGGAAGTCAAGGCCGGACCGGTCCCGATGGAGGCGGTGGCCCAGGTTGTCTACGACGAGCACATTCTCCCGATCGGTTCCGAACACACCTCCGCGGAGCCACTTACGTCGGCCCGTTTCTATCGCCAGGCTCAGGCACAGCTCAAGGTCGGCGATCACGGACAAACGACGAAGCTAGCCGCTGGAGCCGAACTGCAGTTGGCAACCTACGGCGCTGACGGGCTTCGGATCTTCTCCCCCACGCGCCCGTTGACTCGGGACGAGCTGGAACTGTTGGAACTACCGGGTTCCAGTCTGCTGATCGGGCAGTTGTTGCCCAATCAGCAGACTTCGATCGGGCAAACGTGGACGGTGGCAAGCGACATCCTGGCGGCCATCCTTTCCATCGACGCGGTAACTGCCAACAATGTGACATTCAAATTAACATCTAGCGAAAACGGAATCGCGATCGCGGGAATTGGCGGCCAGGTGACCGGCAGTGTTGACGGGGTGATCACCGAGGTCAAGCTGACGGGTGAATTGCGTTATGACGAAGCTTGGGGGCACGTGTGTTGGCTACAATTGCAGCTTCGCGAGTCACGACGTCCGGGGAAAGCTCGGCCGGGACTGGAGGCACTGGCGGAACTGAAGATGCTGATTCGCCCGGCCGAAAAATCGCCGGAGCTGAGCGCGGCATTGGCAAAAGGGGTCGCGAAGGAAACGGCAGAGACGCACGAATTGTTAAAATTCACGGCCGTCGCCAGCGGCTTTGAATGCCTTCACAACCGCAGCTGGCACGTCCTGCAAGACGACGGACGCAATTGTGTCTTGCGTTGCGTAGAGCACGGCGAGGCCCTCGCACATTGCCGCTTGGCCCGCTTGCCCCAACAGGCTCCGGGCAAGCGCGTCGGTTTGCCGGAACTGCAACAGGACATCCAGAAGTCGCTTGGCGAACGATTCGGAAAATTCGTCAATGCCCAACAATGGCGGCGAAACGACGGATACGAAGTGCTGCAAGCAATCGTTCAAGGGACAGTACAGGAGGTCCCCGTGCAGTGGTCGTATTACCATTTGACCGACGAGCAAGGCAACAGCGTGGCGCTGCAATTCACCACCGACAGCCAGCAGTCCCAACGGGTATCGTCCGAGGAACGCGTCTTCGTCAACAGTTTACGAATACAAGCGCTGCAGCCGATCGCGGAAACTGCGGACACGCGAGGCCATGTCACGGGCAAGACGTCGGTAAGCGTCTCCGACCGCCCGGCATCGCCCCGGTAGACGTTGAGCATGGCGCGGACGATGAACTCAATCATGCATGTCCCCGCGATCCGGAGGAATCGAGTCGCTAATTCCCCGATGGCTCCACGTTGATGCGACGCCCCTCGCGATCGAAATTTACGACGCCATCGACCAACGCGAACAGCGTGTAGTCCTTGCCTTGGCCCACATTGCGACCGGCGTGAAATTTGGTACCGACCTGCCGTACCAAAATATTGCCAGCGCGGACAGCTTGGCCACCGAATCGTTTCACGCCGCGACGCTGCGCATTTGAGTCGCGACCGTTTCGGCTGGAACCTTGACCTTTCTTATGTGCCATCGCGGAAACCCTCTTTCTATTTCGATACCACTCACTGTTCGCTGGAAAATCAAGTTGTGCGTCGCACGTAATGCCGGCACACGTAATGCCGGCACACGTAATGTCAGCACACGTAATGTCAGCACACGGGCACCGGCAAACCTGGCTGGGGCCAGGCCCGTACGGGGAACCTAAAAGAGTACACGATACCGTGGGGATCGGCAAGCCGGAACGGGGTACGCGTGATCGCCAGGGCTAGGGGCGATAGACCCACTGAAAGTCGGTACGTTCGTCCACACTGTAGGCGCGCAAGAGCCGCTCTTGTTCGGCCGGATCCTGGACGAGGGGGATGCCGAAATGAAATTCGGGGCGGGTGGCATCGATTTCGTCACCGGGACGCCAAAAATTCAACTTCAGCGTCTTTGCCAGGATCTGATCCGGGGCTCCATTGACGCCGGCTTCTTCTCGGTAGGCGTTGGAAAGTCCCTGGACGTAGACGGACAAGAAGTCTGTGCGCGGGTCGACTCCCAACCACGTGGCAACGCCCCACAGCGCGCGATCCTCCTCGTCGGTGCTGACTTCCAGCTGCTGGGAACTAATCGAGACCGAATCGTGGAGCGGAATCCGCGGATCCTTGATCTCGATGGCGTGGATTTGGCGGATCGCCGACGGGAGCACGCGGTCGGAGTAGGCCAGTGGTTTGTTCATCGAACCGTCGGAAGTGGCGGTGGCGTCGTGGCTTTCCAAGGTGAACAGTGGGAAAAAACGCACCGGCATGTTGACACGTTCGGCGGTGAACAGGTCGTGGCCGAATTTATCTTTAACCGGTTTAGGATTCAGGTGATTACCCCGATTGCGAACCTGGTAAACGAGATACCAGACGGACTGTCGAGCGATCCTCCCGCCTGCGGCAGGGACATCGACTTCGATCATGTTCATGGGTTTGAAGGAGAATTCCAGTTGCCATACGGGGCGTCGCAAGATGACATCTTTGGCCAGGGCTTCGAGCGTTTCGGTGACCGGCGCGTAGTTAGGTTGCCAGGGATTGGCCAAGCTATCCACGCTCTTGAGCGGTGCTGGCTCACTGGTCGTTTCCGCCTCTTCGGGTTTGCCTGGAATGACGGTGACCACGCCGGGCGCGAACGAACGAGTGGGCGGTTGTTGCGCCCAGGTAGCCTGCACGATCGCAGCCCATCCTCCGAGGGCCAACAGGGCGATGGCAGGGACGTGACGAAACGTCATGAAAATCACCTTTGAGTAAATCGCATCGATGAGCAAAATACGGCACGACGGTGGAGCAACCTAT
>JAGQPD010000527.1 GCA_020426865.1 Planctomycetales bacterium | reverse complement strand
ACCATTTCGCGTTCCAACAGACGGGCAACGACGAGACGCGAAAGCTGCTGATGCTGCAAAACGCCGCGTTTCTGTCGATGTTCCGCGACGCCATGGGCGGTCGAGGCCAAATCGCCGATCGTACGATCGATACACTTCTCGAAGGCAACCGCGACCCCGCACGGGACGCCGGAAAGGAACTCGAGGCCGTGTTCGCTCATATCAGCGGTGATCCCGACCGAGCCGCTCAGCACGTCGTTCGATATCTCCGCGATGGCAAGTCTGCCACCGAACTGATGAATGCCGCGCGACTGCTCGTCTTTACCAAAGGCAATGATGCGCATGACTATAAGTTTAGCTCCGCGATCCTCGAAGATTACTATCACGTCTCGCCGACTTGGCGGGACATTTATCTGGCCGCCAACGTATACAAGCTGCAGTCCTCCACGCAACCGGACAACCAGCTGATCGAGCGAGCACGAGCCGCGTTGGCTTGATCGGCGTTGCCTGCAAAGTGAGACCGAACGTCGTCGAATAGAACGTGTGTAAGTTTTTTTGTAAAGGAGTTTGATAGTGAAACGAAATTTGCAGTTCGCCCTACGCGCGGTATTGTTGTCTGTTATCGCGGCGGCCTCCATTGCCCACGCCGCCGAAATGAAGACTGGTACTCCCGATTTGAAAATGGTCGGTCCGCTGGCGTTTGGCCCAAACGGCATCCTCTTTCTCGGAGATCCGGTGTCGGCGAAAATCGTGGCCGTCGACACGAAAGATACCAAGGGGAGTGCGGATAGTGTGTCGATCAATTTGGACGGTATCGACGAGAAGATCGCGGCGATGTTGGGAACCACCGCCTCGGATATATTGATTAACGATTTGGCTGTTAATCCGGCCAGTGGCAATGCCTACCTGAGCGTCTCACGGGGGCGGGGTCCAGACGGCGTGCCGGTCGTTGTGAAAGTGGGTGCTGACGGAACAATCAGTGAATTAAGCCTGGAAAACGTCACGTACTCGGAAGCCACGCTACCGAATCCACCTGATGATGCACCGGGTGGACGTGGCAACCCCCGTTTGGATTCAATTACGGACCTGGCCTTCGTCGAGGGACGCTTGTTCGTTGCCGGCTTGTCGAATGAAGAATTCGGTTCGAAGCTGCGGTCGATGCCCTTTCCATTCGCGGAAGCCGGGGATGGTACGAGCGTCGAAATCTATCATGGTTCGCATGGTCGCTTTGAGACTCGTTCCCCAATTCGCACATTTGCGGCTTATGAAATCGAGAAGACACCCCACCTGTTGGCCGCTTACACATGTACGCCGCTTGTAAAAATCCCCGTCGCGATGCTCAAACCCGGCGAACGCATCAAGGGCGAAACGATCGCCGAGTTGGGCAATCGCAATCGACCGCTGGACATGATCGTCTACAACAAGGACGGTAAGGACTTCGTCCTGATGTCGAACAACAGCCGCGGGTTGATGAAAATCTCGACCGATCACATGGCCGACGTTCCGGCCATCACCGAACGGATTCCGGACAAGGCCGGAGTGGAATACGAGACGATTGAATCGGTCAAAGGCGTGTTGCAGCTCGATCGCTTGAACGCCGACCATGCGTTGATGCTGGTGCAAGCCGAGTCGGGGGCAATGATGCTGAGCACAATGGAATTGCCGTAACCGGACGGCCTTAGGTGCTTTTCAACTGACATGGACTGGCCGGTCGCTCGTTACGTCCGGCCAGTTCGCGTACCTGTACGGGAACGCAGCTGTTTTTCTTTTGGATAGGAATTCATCGAAGAAGGACGCACGATGATGACCGCTGCCGTAGGAACGGTGTAAGTGATGCGAGCTGATTGTTTAGCGACACCTATACGTCGCTCTTTGCCAATCGCCAATGCCTGCTTCATTGGTATTATCGCCGTGGTGGTCGGTCGTGAAAGCTGCGGTGCAGTCAGCGTCGTTGGGGTGCACGCGTCGATCGAGCGACTGTCTGCCAATTCGTCAGCGGCGAGCCTTGTTATCGATGGCTTGCCAACCGACGTGCTGGCGAAATTGCCCGCGGATGGAGAGGGGAGTGAGGTGTGGAAACGGGTGTTTGCGGTGCGCGTCGGAACCACCGATTCCAACCTGCCGACCGTGTTGGGAAAATGGAGTCGCATCGGCGAGCGAATCGCATTTGAGCCACGGTTCCCCTGGCGACCGGGAGTTGCGTACCAAGTAACCTGCGACTGGTCGTTGATCGGCGCCAGTGAGTCGGTCGAGGCTTTGCCGTCGTCGCTCGAGTTTTCTGCGACTGACAAGTCGCTCGCCACCGTGCCGTTAGCCGAAGTGACGGAAGTGTATCCATCGCAGGACGAGCTGCCGGAAAACGTGCTGAAGTTTTATATCCATTTTTCGTCGCCGATGAGCCGGGGCGAAAGTTATCGCTGTGTTACCTTGTGGGAAGTAGGCGGCGCGCGATCGCCGCGACAAATCGAAGCTCCCTTTTTGGAGTTGGGCGAGGAACTCTGGGATCGTTCCGGCACCAGATTTACGTTGTTGTTGGATCCCGGGCGAATCAAACGTGGCCTGAAACCGCGCGAAGATGTTGGGCCGGTCTTTGAAGAAGGGAAAACTTATCGTTTGGTGATCGACCAAAGCTGGCAGGACTCGCATGGTCGGCCGATGAAACAATCATTTGAGCGGCAGTTTCGCATCTCCACGCCTGACGACATGCAACCAGACGTGAGTACATGGCAGAATTCGGTTCCGACCAAGGGGACGCGCGAGGCCCTCGCGCTGAGCTTTCCGGAACCGCTCGATGATGCCATGCTCCGACGCGTGTTAGCCGTCTATCGTGGCACGCCGGATCGGCGCGAGGGTGACACGCTGTTGGGTTCCATTGTCATTGACGATGGCCAGCAGCGGTGGCGATTCTTCCCGGAGTCGCCTTGGCAACCCGGCGAATACGTCGTAGAAGTCGATGCGACGCTCGAAGACCGTGCGGGAAACAGTCTCGGGCGGCCGTTCGAGATTGATGTCTTGCGCGACGTCGAAGCGGCCGTTCCCAATAAGAAGTTTCACTTGAGTTTTAAAGTGCACTAGTTATTCACCGGCGTTTTATACACCAGCGTTTTTCACCAGAATCGGGCGACCAAGATCGCGTTCCACGCCAAATGTCATTGCGGCCGGAACGAGCCGTTGCGTTTGTGCTACGTAATTCCACCGTCCATCGGTGCGGATCAGGAAGTTGAACGCGTTGATCATGCTCTCCGCGTTGTCCCTGTCGCCGTATTCGGTGTATTCCAATGTGGAAATCGTTGAGTCCTGTGGTGCATTCAGGTTTTTCCAGGCGGTCTTGTCGGCCGGGTGCTGCTGATGATGATGGACGCGGAAGTCAGTGCCCGCGTCCGTGACCACAAACCAACATCCTTGCATCGCGGCGGTAAAAACAAATTCGTAGGCGGGTTTCGCCTTTGATACGTCGACGTGACCAATCTCTTGAGTGCCCGCCAGGAACGGGCACCAATAGGCGCGAATCAATGGCTCGCTGCCGACCGAAACCGATCCCCCCATCGCCACCGTATCGGCCTGAAACGTGACAGTATTTCCGGAGACCGGTTTGAAGTCGACCAGGCATTCTTTCATCTGGTTCAGACGCGACACGGATCCGGCGCCGTCCCGAGTGCGTGCCCACGCGGTATTGTCGATCGTGTACTTATCGCAAAATGCAACCGGGTCGTTACGAAACAGCGTATTCATTCCATCGCTCATAGATATTTATTCTCCGGGGATTGACGCTGGAAACGTGGTGCCAGAATACTGCACGATTTACAAATCTTAGCTTGCAGCGTCGCCGCGCGCCGTTTTTGGTAGCGAATCCTTGGTAGCGAATCCATGGGGCCCTGCGTCGCCGATCATCGTCGGCGTGGCCCACGGTCGCTCGATCATGCTGGAACGGCCGGCATATTTGGAATAATCGCTAACGCACAACTCGCCCGGACGCGGCGCCACCAACAAGTGCTTCGATTTCCGCGACTGAGGAATAATTGAAGTCCCCAACAATAGAATGCGCCAGGCACGACGCCGCGACCGCAAACTGGATAGCTCGATCGGGCGAAAGCCAGCGTTCTGTGCAAAGCGAATAAATCAGGCCGGCGCCAAAGGAATCGCCCGCACCGACCCGATCGACGATGCTGCGAATCTCGTACGGACAATATTGGCCATCCGCCAAGGGCGCAAAGTGAGGGTGGTCGCGTTTCACGTCCAGCAGCATCCCGCCCCAATTGTTGTGCGATGCAGAGATGCTCTCGCGTAGAGTAATGGCGACATGGGCCAAGTTGGGAAACTGCGAGGCAACTTGACGGGCGACCTCCGGGTAATGATCGATCGACAGTCGCCCGGAATGGACGTCGGTCCCTTGGGCATGAATACTCAATACGTCACCGCAATCCTCTTCATTGGCAATCGCGATGTCAACAAACGGCAATAGCTTGCGCATGGTTGCTTCAGCCAACTCGCGAGGCTTCGACGAGCTGTCCCATCGCCACAACTTCTTGCGAAAATTCAAGTCGCAGGATACTGTCAGACCGGAGTGTTTCGCAGATTCCGCGGCGGCGATCGCCGCTTCAGCAGCAACCCGCGAGATCGCTGGCGTGATCCCTGTCACGTGAAACCAATCTGCATCGGAAAAGACAGCCGGCCAATCGTACTGGTCGGCGGATGTCAGGCTGATGGCCGAACCACCACGATCGTAGGTTACCTGGCTTGCTCGCTGATTGGCACCGGTCTCCAAGTAGTAGAGGCCGAGACGACCATCGTCGGTCCGTACGATCCACTTGGTATCGACCCCCACGGCGCGAAGAGCATCGACGCATGTGTCGGCAATCGTGTTCTTCGGCAGCGCTGTGACGAACGCCACATCGTGTCCGCCCAACATTGCCAGCGATGCCGCGACGTTTGCCTCGGCGCCAGCAAACGTAAAGCCTACCGTACCGGGAAGTGATTGTCGAAAACGCAATACGCCTTGCGGTGCAATGCGTCCCATGATTTCTCCGAACGTTACAATTCGCATAGTAGACTCGTCAGGATGAGAAGTAGGTATTGGCGACCACGTCCTCGGTCTGTTAGTTCGCCCTGTTCCCGATCAAACGCCTCGCGTTTGCTTTACCGTTTCCGAAGCTTGGCGCGCCAACTTGCTAATGGTCTGCCAATCTTGTTTTGCGATCGTACTGCGAGGCGCCAACCACGACCCCCCGACGGCCAACACGAGCGGACTGGCCAGATATTT
>JAGQPD010000526.1 GCA_020426865.1 Planctomycetales bacterium | reverse complement strand
ACGCACACCATGACACTCTATTTCGCCGAGGGAACTCCGACCACTGAAATCTCTGACACCGCGATGCGTGAAGCGTTGTTCGGAGTCTATCAACAGCTAGGGGGGCGCCGGCGAGTCTTGGCGATCCCGCCCGACAATACGCGAGCCAACAGCCGTGCCGGCATCCTGACGTGCATGACACACGAATACTATCAGGATCGTCTCGCCGACGTCATGCCCGCCCTCGGCACCCACTACGCCATGAGTCCCGAACAACTCGATCAGATGTTCCCGGGACTGCCGCACGATTTGATTCGTGTCCATCGCTGGCGCGATGACGTTGTCACCATCGGCCAGGTGCCAGCCGAATACGTTCAGGAAGTGACCGAGGGCATTTGGAACAAGCCCTGGCCGGCGCAGCTTAACCGATTAATCTGGGAAGGCGGGCACGATTTGATCATCTCGCTAGGTCAAGTCGTACCGCACGAAGTCATTGGGATGGCCAACTACAACAAGAACATCTTCGTCGGCACCGGTGGAGTGGCGGGGATTAACGAAAGCCACTACATTGGCGCTGCTTACGGGATGGAACGGATGATGGGCCGCGCCGACACGCCGCTGCGGCGGATCCTCAATTACGCCCAGCGCGAGTTCTGCCAGCACCTCCCGTTGCTTTATGTCCAGACGGTTGTAGGCGTCCGTGACGACGGCCACCTCGTGACGCGTGGCCTGTACATCGGCGACGATGAGGAGTGTTTTGAGCAGGCCGCGGCCCTGGCCAGGCTCGTCAATTTCAAGTTATTCGACCAGCCGCTTGACAAAGTCGTGGTCTACCTGGATCCACATGAATTCCACAGCACGTGGTTGGGTAATAAGGCCATCTATCGCACACGAATGGCGATCGCCGATAACGGCCACTTGATTGTGTTGGGACCATCCGTCTCGACTTTCGGCGAGGATCCCGAAATCGACAAAATGATTCGTAAATTTGGCTACCGCGGTTCGGAAAAAATCCGCCACGACGTCGGTAACAACCACGATCTGCAACAAAACCTATCGGCCGCCGCCCACCTGATGCACGGCTCATCCGAAGGCCGCTTCCGCATTACCTATTGTCCCGGCAAGCTGACTGAGAAAGAAATCACCAGCGTCGGGTACGAATTCGCGGATCTGCCGTCGATGCTACAGCGATACCGCCCCGAACAATTGAAGGACGGTTGGAACACGCTTGCTGACGGCGAACGCTTCTACTACATCAGCAATCCCGCGCTTGGGCTATGGGCCTGCCGCCAACGATTTCAAGATTGACCCGCGGCAACGCTAGACTTGCCGCCAAGCATAACCTAATTCCCATAACCGTGTCACGCCATCGCGACGAAGAACAGAATCGCTACGAAATGGCACGCACTGCCAGCCATGACAAATAGATGCCAAATGGCATGAAAGTGGAATCGCTGGATATCGCAAACCAAGAACACAGTGCCAATCGTGTAACACAACCCGCCCGCAAACATCCAATACAATCCCGCTTCCGGTACCAACTCAAAAATCGGCCGAACAGCCATCACGGGTAGCCACCCCAAGAGCACGTAGGTCCACACGGCGGCTCCGCCAATTCGATCGTAAAACGCCAGCTTCGCGATAAACCCCAACGCCGCCAGGCTCCACATGGCTGCCAGCAGCAGCCACCACCAACCAAAACGCAGATACGTGAGCCCGAACGGGGTGTACGTGCCAGCAATCAACAGGTAGATCACCGCTTGATCGATCAATTCGAACATCCGCCGGCGACGGGTGTCAACCAAACAGTGCGACAAGGTCGACGCTGCGTAGACGGCGACCAAGGTGGCCACGAAGATCAGGCATCCTGCGATGCACCATGCGTCGCGGGTTGTCCCGGCGCGTACCACCAGCGTAATACCGCCAACGATACTTAAAACGAACCCCACGCCATGAGTAACCGCATGGACGATTTCCGATGCCGGCAGCTTGGCAGCGACTGCTTCGTATTGCACTTCGGGTGTTTTGATAGCCGAATTCATTGATCCGCTTTCACTGGCCGTATCAAAAAGTCCCGCGGCTGTCCCCAGCCGTATCGCGGCAATTCCACAACAAAAAAGCGGCGAGGACACCCAATGTAACACACAACCGTCTCTAGAAAATATCACCATGAAGGCGTTGTTGGCCTTGTCAGACTTGCTTCACATATCCTCAATTTCGCGGAATGCGGTTTTGGGCGTGCTATACGTGAATAGGTCGAATTCCAATTGGGCAACGTCAACTGACGAAATTCCGCGTCTCCGCGCTCAACGCGTACTTCAACAACAATGCGCCAATAATCGTACCGATCGGGAAGCTAGGTAGAGAAAGGACGGCAAGGATAAGTGCCAGCACCCAACCGATTTTGCTTCCTTTTTTCAACAAATGGGCGGCACCGAATATCGCTCCAACGATCGGCAAGCCGAAAATGGCTACCGCAACCGCCATGCCGACACCGAACCCCACCGCCTCGGGAGCATTGGCTTGGCCGACAAGCGACATCATCGCTACGACACCAATTCCCAGGATAATAACATTGAGTGTCCCCAGAATGTTCAGAGCCGAAATCAACGATTGCGTCGATTTCGGAATGCTCTTGCGTGTGCCGCCAGCGGTGCCACCTTTGAGGTTTCCGGGAACTCCCCCCCCGCCTTTCACCGGATCGGCCCGCTTGATGACTTTAGTTTCCAGCTTCTTGCCGGTCTCTAAATTGAAACCACATTGCACACACAAGATCGCTTCCGGTGTCATATCGGCATTGCATTCGGGACAGCGAACACCGGTGCGAGTTGCTTCCATGCCGAGTTCGTCCAGCAGATCGCCAACGCCACCGAAACCGCCCGGAATATCGGCCACATCGGTTGACACCGAGGTGCGTGACGCTCGAGCACCGGCGGCAACTGGTTGTTGCGCTCCCTTTGCCGGCCGAGGAACTACCAATACACTGTCACACTTGGGGCACTTGACCTTTCGTCCCGCGGCATCGGCCTTCACCGTAATTGCGTGCTCGCACTTACATCGAAAGCGAATCGGCTTCTGCGACTCCGATGCCTCTTGACTGCTGCGAGATGGCGTACCGGTAACTGGTATTTCCAACGCATTCTTGCACTTCGGACACTGCACCTTCTTGCCCGCCAATCCATCCTTGGCGGCGAACTTCTGTCCACATTGGCAGGAAACCGATATCGGCATATTCAAGGACTCGTCTTGGAAAAAACAACGGTTGATTCATTGAACAAGAAACCGCAGGCGGCCCAGGAACGGGCCGGGATCAGCCGCGGACGTCACCCTCGCATTATAACACGAACGATCGGGTGGAAAGGGTTTTGTCGAAATTGACTCCACACACGGAATCGCTCAATTGTTGCTTTGTTGCTCAGGAAGTGCTGGGATCGGTCGGGCTGATTTGTCCTGGGACGGTTGGGGGGATCTTGCCAAGACGGCTAGTAGTGACGAGGAACTCTTGCGGGGAGGCTACGGCTGGGACAGCCGGGGGACTTTCGATTTGACGCAGCGTGGTTTGTGACGTACGTTTGTGCGGCTGAAATCCCCAGTCGCGCAAACCGCCTCCCCCCTCCCCACACGGCCCCCGCCCAAAAGGAGCTTGATACGATGTTAGCTTCCTCTGATGCCCTACTGGAACCGGAAATGGCCGAGGTACCGTCCCTCGTTCCTCACGTGGTTCTGATCGTGGACGACGAGCCACATCAAACCGAGGTCTTGTCCGAACGCCTCTCGCGACAGGGCTTCAAGACGGTCACGGCCGCTAACGGTGCAGAAGCCGAACAGATGCTCCAACAGTATCGCCCTCATTTGATCGTACTGGATATTCACCTTCCGGACGTAAGCGGATTGGACCTCTGCCAACGCTGGAGTGACGCCCCTGAAACTTGCGAAATCCCGATCGTGATCGTCAGCGGTTCGGACGCACCAGATACCATTCGCCGCTGCCGATCGGCTGGTTGCCGCTATTTTGTTCGAAAACCGTACGACCCCAACGCACTTCTCACCTTGATGCGCTCCTGCCTATCAGACCATTCGTGGTAGTGGCCAGCGGACTTGCGATGGGGGGGATTGCTCTGATACACTGCGGGATTGGCGCGACCGGGCCGGCAGTCTGGACCGGGGCCAGTCGGCACGTTCGTGGCGAACCCTTCAGGCCAATCCATCGGGCAATGACAAAGTGAGGAGAAATCGCGAGTGGGAACAAAAAAAACGGGAAAAGGTCGACGTAAGCTCGGGCGTAAGAAGCGCCGCATGCGGTCCAAGATTCGGCATCGCAAGAAGTAGTACGCGACGTTTCTACCGTCGGCGCGAGTTCCAATCGATTCCCGACAGGGATGCGAGTGCCAATTCCAGCGCCTGCGTGCCGTCGCGCGCGTGCCCCTGCGCCGCCAGCGCGACGTACAGTTGATGTGCCAGCGCCAGACCGGGCAACGCCAGTCCCAGGCGTCGCGATTCATCCAACGCGATCTGCATGTCTTTAATAAAATGCTCGACAAAGAAGCCGGGGGCAAAGTCGTTTTGCATAATTCGCGGCCCCAAGTTGCTTAGCGACCAGCTGCCCGCTGCCCCAGAGGAAACGGATTTCAGCACCGTCGGCAAATCCAATCCCGCTCGGTGGCCATACAGCAAGGCCTCACAAACACCGATCATGTTGGTGGCGATCA
>JAGQPD010000525.1 GCA_020426865.1 Planctomycetales bacterium | reverse complement strand
TCAGTATGGCGGATTTCTAAAGACGGCCTCGGCGCGGAGCAAGCAAACGACCAGCGCGCCAGCGATTCTAAACGAACATTCGCGCGCCATCTGGTACGTATTGGACGAAGAGGATCCGGAACTGGCTGCGGTACGCGCCGAGCGTGGGCCAGGCAACAAGAGCTGGCTGCGTACCGTCACTCCGCGAGTCCTCGAAAAACTATTTGCCGACGATTCGTTACGGAAATCAAAAGGTGTCTTCGTCTCGCCATTTACTGCTCAAACGCAACATATATCGCAGTGGTTCGCCCAACAACAACTCGACGACTGGGACGTTACTACCGTGCATAGCCAACAAGGGTCTGAGGCAGATGTTGTGATCTTCGACACGGTCAACGCCAGCAGTAGTACGTGGCCGTATGAAGAATGGAGGCGTCTGATCAATGTTGCACTCAGTCGAGCACGTGAAGCGGTCATCGTCTTGGCCAGTCGCGGCGAGATGAGGGAACCATACCTGCGGCCGTTGTTGCCATTGCTCAAGCCAAGCTCACTCGTAATGGTCGGTGACCACCTGCATTGGCAGACGATCGCTACGACTCGGCCAACGACGAGCAGCTCACGACGTACGTTCGCTGAAAAGTCACGATCTGGCAAGGCGAAGCCGCAGTCAGCAGTTGACGCCGATCAACTTGGCGCTCAAATCGCCGGTCGTCAACAACTCAAGCCAATTCTCTCAAGTGAACAACAGCGTTTGGTCAACTTGAAGCTCGACGGCAAGCCGCGACTGGTTCGTGGCGTCGCTGGCAGTGGCAAATCAGTGGTTCTCTGCAATTGGCTGGCCAAAACGGTACGGCGGCTGGCGCCTGGCGAAGAAGCTCGCATCTGGGCCGTGTTCGCAAACCGCTCGCTGCACCACCTGCTGCGTGATTCGATCGATGCCGCCTGGCAACAATTGCACGTTGAATCACTCGCGCTATTCGAGCCCCCTCCGTTCCCTTGGGAAAAGGTGACATTGTTGCATGTCAAGGACGTACTCGCTGGTCTGCTGCCAAGTGTCTCGCTATCGATGGACGAATTCAAGTATGATTACGATCGCGCCGCCGAAGAGTTCCTCCAACGACAGGATGTGGCGGAATTGCTGCCACGGTGCACGGCGCTCTTCATTGATGAAGCTCAAGACATGGGGCCGTCGACGTTGAAACTGCTGCTTGCATTGGTGGACCAAACCGATCATGAAGACGCCAACAGCCGATCGGCCCATATTTTTTACGACAACGATCAGAACGTCTATGGGCGTAAGACACCAAAATGGTCAGAAATGGGACTCGACCTGCGCGGCCGCTCGTCCGTGATGCGCGAAAGCTTTCGTTCGACGGTGCCGATATTGGAGTTGGCGCTGAACGTACTTAAGCGTCTGACGCCCGATGACGCTCAAGATGATCGCCGCGAACTCATCCAACAAGGGCTGATCAAACAAGTACTGCGGGATGGCGAACCCTGGCTGCAAGTAGCTTTCAGTCATCTAGGCGGGCCACGTCCCACATTCCATGCCTGTTTGAATCGCGACGACGAAATGAATCTTCTGGGCAGCGATCTTGTCGGATTGATCCGTGACGAACATGTGCTGCCCCGCGATATCTGCTTGATCTATACCGGACAATCCGTTTTGAAACAGCTGCAGTCGAAGCTGGAGCCTGGTTTAAGAGCGATAGGAGTCGAGCTTTCGGTCCAAACCAACCGCCCGTTTGAATGGCGTGACAACACGCTGATGGCAACGACGCCGCATTCGTTCAAGGGATACGAAGCGGAAATCATCATTGTGCCGAACGTTGATACGTTTGTCGTCGGCGAGCAACGCATCCTGGCGCATGCGCTGTACGTCGCCATGACACGTGCCCGATCGATGCTGAAGCTATACGGCACAGAGGGTGGATCGCCCACCACCGTATACCTCCTGAACACGATACGACGTTGTATCCGGCTCTCGAATGTCGTTCCAACGGTTGAAGATTAGCGTTGGCGTTGCAACCGACGTTGCTTGCGTTACGGAATGAAACGTCTCGATCACACTTCGAGATCATGCGACTGCTTGTCGTTGCGGGCTATGAACCACTCAAAGTCTGCGATAAGTGTCAGGCTACCGCTTTCATCGTGCAACTTCACCGATATCTTGACTAGGCCGCGTCCCTTGTCGGACAACGATTGCTTCATAGCGTCCAGGACCGAAGGATCGGACGTGGCGCGAGCCACGAGTGTTCCGTTAGCTGGCTTCTTGAATTTCGCGTCTACACGTCGCACAACAGGTACTACATTCTCGTTCCCGGTCAACCCTTGCAGCAAGAACTCGCCAGAACACGCCTCTGCTAACGCCAGTTGAGCTCCTGCGTGGACGGTCCCCAAATGGTTGAGAAACTGCGGGCCAGCCGGCAGTATCAACAATGCGTCTCCACAGGATGCCTTGCGGATCCCCACATGTTGATTGAAAGGAAGTTCTGTGACTGATGTGAGCACCATAGCTCCTTTGCGTTGGTTCCGGCCTGGCTTCGTACACTAAGTGGCGACGCCGGGATTAGAGCAAATCCATTCCCTTGCGACAATTGGGTCGTAGCAACAGCGACTGCGCGCGGCGCTGGAAGAGGCGGTGCAAAGCGGTCTCTCGGAGCAAGACGTCGACAACCTGGTACGAAAGACGCTCAATACACTGGTCTAGCAAATGCTGTTCGAATTCTCTATGGAACAACCACGGCTCGTCTCCACTCAAACTCATCGGACACCAATTAACAAAGGAAGAACCATGAATCACGGCGAAGACACTCAATTGCAGCAAGCGACGAAATCGTATCGCCAGCAACTGGCATTGGATAATGTGGGTAGTGACGCGGACGTGGCGGACACCAACAAGTATCCCAGTTCTCAGGGCGCGTGACGAATCGGCAGCAAGGTGGGCTAGTCACTCGAGTAATGTTACCGAAAGCAGTCGATGGTTCTGGATTTCGAGGGGATGGCAACCTCTATTGTGGCTCTTTGGAATGTGCGGTCTGACCGGCTTGTTGGGGTACAGCGTGGTTTCTGCCGAAATCCCTATTCAACGGCGACAGTCTCTGGCCGAGCGCGGAATATCGCCGTTGAGTTGAACGATGCGTTAGTCGTCTACCACGAATGCCCGTCGCGAAGGATCATGCGGGTCCTCCCAGAGGTGCATCGGTTGGAGCGGTCATCACCGTGACGCCTGCTAGATTCAAAGCAAATACAGGAGAGACTTGAAGTGACTCCCACACCAGACTAAAACAGAGAGCACAAATCCACCTAAGTGGGGGGCGCGGCTTCCTCGTAGGTGTAGTATTTGGACCTAGTTCGTTGAGGGAATAGCTCATGATCGGCTTGGCTCGCGCGTGGAGTTTCTCGTTTCTTGCAGTGGCGACTTGGGCGGTAGTGTCTTGTGTGGGCATTGCCTCGCTTTTGGCGATAGAAATCAACATTCCACCGGATCCGCATTTCGGCGACGATCAGGGAATTGGCACTGGCACGACGGTCAATGTGTTTGGCGGTGGGCAGATTGGGCGTTCGTTTGAGGTGGGAGCTATCGACCACAGCAGTCAGGACGTGATCTTAAATGTCGCGGGAGGCGTAGTTGGCGGTGAACTGCACGCCAACGGCGGCAGCGTCGTTAACGTGTCGTTGGGGACGGTCGGCGACGATATGGTGGCGAAGATTAACAGTCAAGTGAATATCTCTGGCGGAACGGTTGGCTTTAATTTCGTCGCTGAAACCAACAGCAGTATGCACTTGTCCGGCGGTTTGCTGCGTGGCGATGTCGTTGCACACACGGACAGCGTGATTGATATTTCAGGAGGAACGTTAGGGCCGTTTACGGAGGCAGGGTTGCCCGACGGCAGCAGTTCGAATGTGGAAGTGAACATATCTGGGGGGTATGTCGGAGGTGGCTTTAACGCGAACGGTGGCAGTCGCATTGTCATGACCGGGGGAGTGTTAGGAAACATTTTTGGTTCTGGGGGCGACAGTTTCAATGCTTATGCGCATAGCCTTGTCAACATCTTCGGCGGTGTGTTTGACTATGATTTCGACACATTTGAAGACAGCAATGTGCACTTACATGGCGGCGAATTCATGATTGACGATCAGCCCGCTCCGGTCGAAGTCCCGATCACGTTATCGTCTTGGAACATATTGACCGGTGTGCTTTCTGACGGGACGCCATTTGCGATTGGGGCCGAATTGGATGATGAAATCTGGCCGCAAACAGTGACATTGCACGAAATGATGCTCCCTCCGATTGAAGCTACAGTGATACACGTGCCGCCAGAGACAGCACCTAAGAGCATTCGGGCAGGTCAAACGCTTCATGTTCATCCGACGGGAAACGTGGGCGACTTCTTTCGAGCTGGACCGGGCAGTGCGATCGTGATGGATGGCGGACAACTCGGTAACGACTCAGAAGTGCGCGGGGCAACGGTAACGTTAATTGACGGCACGATTGGCGAGAGCTTTCGGTTGTTTGGCAATGCCGTTTTCGATGTTCGTGGCGGTCGGGTACGTGATTTCATGGACGTAGGTAGCAATGCCGTGGTCAATGTTTCTGGCGGTCAAATCGGTATCGGTGCCCGATTTGGAACGGACACAGTTGCCAATATCTCCGCCGGCGTGATTGGCTCGTTCTTTCAGGGTGATGAAGTCCTTCTATCTGGTGGCGTGATCGGATCGACATTCAGTGCCAACGCGTTGACGGTCGAGGGGGGGGAGTTTCTGCTAGATGGTGAGGCCGTCTCCGGTTTGGAAAACCCAGGCAATTCGGTATTGGTCGCTCTCAATGCCGGCGTGCTCAGCGGGATATTGACAGATGGAACACCTTTCGCGTTTTCGACGCAATACAACGACAGCTTTGGTGGGGCCATCCGCTTGATTGCGGCCGAGTTGCCCGATGTTGGGCCGGCAGTGATTGACGCTTCCACAGGAGTGATTCCCAGCGGTTTGCGCGACGGTCAGACGTTGAATGTCGGAGTGGGTGCGAACGTCAACAGCGACATGGTAGCGGGACCGGGGAGCGTCGTGAACGTCGACGGAGGCGAGTTTGCTGGCAGCCTGCGAACTGTCGGCGCGATGGTCAATATTTCCGGTGGCGGCAATGTGTCTCAAGTGATCGCCCTGACTGGCACACGTGTGGAATTAAGCGATGGTGTGTTAGGGGGCGGATCTCGCCTTGGGGAAGGTGCGGAATTGACTGTTTCCGGTGGAGAGATCCGGGATCGATTTGAATCACAACCGGGGAGTCTTGTCAAAACTACCGATGGAGTGATCGGCCGAGATGTGTTGCTGCAGGGAGATGTATCGATTGAAGGAGGACAGTTTGGGGATCAGCTGCGGATCTTCACCGAAGGCACTGTCGACATTTCTGGTGGCACATTTGGGAAGTTTTGGGCCTCGAAGGGGACGATCAATCTGTATGGTACAGAGTTTCAACTTGACGGAGCCTCCATCGCGGATCTCGTGCCGAATACACCAGTTGAGATCGCCCAGCGTGGTGTGACGTTGACGGGTACATTTGCAGATGGATCGGTGTTTGATTTTCAACTTAATGGATCGTTGGACTTCAATTCGGACTTCTTCCTATCCAACGCAATGCTGAACATCGTGTTAGTGGACGCGGTTCACCTGCCGGGTGATTTTAGCGGCAATGGCGTTGTCGATGCCGCCGACTACACGGTCTGGAAGGATACGTTCGGATCGACGACCGAGTTAGGGGCCGACGGCAACCATAATGAGATCATTGACGCGGCAGACTATACCGTCTGGAAAGACAATTTTGGTCGGTCGGCAGCTGGCGGAGGTAGTGTCGCGGTCCCGGAGTCAGGCACGATGACCTTCATGGTGTTTGTAATCGCCACGATCGCGCGGCAGACCAGAGGCGTGTCAGTAAAGAATCGCGGGTAAGAGACGAAAGACGATCCGACGTGGCTGACGTAGATCTTGGCTTCGACGTAGACCCTCAAGGATGAGTCACTTTTTAGGGACGACCGCACGAGCTGATATTACGATTGACGATTTTGATGTCCCTGTCGGGCTTGTGTTGGATTATCCGTACATGAGCAATACTGGATCGGAACATGAGTTTGACATTGGTGATCTAAATGCTAGGCGGCACATATTTCTAGACGGCATTGATACAAGCATGGACTCAAGCATCAGGCAACCTTCGGCTCTATCGTTGGATAACTACAGTTTCACGCAGACGGGCAGTTCAAATGCGTTCTTTCACGTCGACTACTGATTTGGTGACTATGTCAATCTGATGTCCGAAGGAAATGACGCTTTCTTGGTCGACGTGGATTCTGTTGCTGGCACGAAGGAAGCGAAATTCATTCGGATAATTGTCGCAGATCAACGGACCCATTACGAATCGTATGCGAGACTCCCGATCAGTTCCCGGCCTTATTCCGTTGAATTCCCTTTTGACAGCTTTCGAGGACTTGGTGGGGCACCTGTTTCGCCGGATTTCGAAAACATCATTCACGTGGCGATGGATTACACTTATCTGGCATGCGTCGGCGGACGCTGTTCGAGGCTATGATTTGACAGAAACGACCAGAGCTCGCCGTTGAGTGGAACATGCCAGCGATGGCCAACGCCGTCGGGGCGAATCACTTTTACTTCATGCCCACGTTCTTGAAATGCGTTTGGAACACGCGGAAAGAAATTCGGAGGTACTCGGTCATCTTCGGTGCCCACGATAATCAAGAGGGGAAAGGGGCGTTCCGCTTCCACGGCACCGTCGGTCACCATTCCTTGGGACGCTACGGCCGCTATGCGTTGACTGCGAATACTCGCAAGTCGAATGGCAAATTCACCGCCCATCGACATTCCGGTGACGTAGATTCTGCTTGAATCAATGGGATACTTGCGCTGCAGCTCTTCACATAGTGCGTCGAAGAATTCAACGTCTGGGCCCGGTCGATCGGGTACTGGGCGATGCCAGGTTGGGTTCCCATCCATATAGGCCAAATAGAATTGGTTTGCATCCACGAGTTCGTGCAATTTCGAACTCTTCCGCATGCCGTCCGCTGTGCCACTGAACCCATGGAATGCCAGCAATAGCGGACGTTTTCCTGATGCCTTTTCGGGAGCATACCAAAGGTATCGGCGCGATGCTCCGTTGACCTTGATGGTGCGTTCATGCCAATCCGTTTTCAGGAAAATGACGGCCAATCCTACGGCGATCAGAGCTCCGATGACAACGAGGACGGCATGGCGGAAACGCGTCTTTTTCACAGGTTTGGGCATGACAAGACAACTAGTCTCCAAGAACCCACGGAACAGTAGTCTGAAATTCAAGCTGAACGATCGGATGCTCTTGGAATGCGTCGGGTAGGAGGGCAATGCGTTTTGTAAATCCAAGTCCAGCCAGCCCAAGATGCGGCTCAGAGTCGCCTCGCCACAGATTATCGTCGGTCCGTCGCCATGTGTCTCGACCCGAAAGAAGTGTTCCCACGATGTGAAACCACCCACCCGTCGGACAAGGCTGGCCGGCTTGGCCGTAGTGGCAGAGTTCTGACGGCTTGGCCAAGCCGACACCGAGCCGAGATGCGAACCGGCGAAACGCCGTCGGAAACGCGAGATCACCTGCGGTGCGGAAGTTTAGGCAGTCAGCGCAGGCACAGGGGTTATCGTTGAAAAAGGCAGCATAGCACTCAGACGTGAGGACTGGATCAATATCGAGTTCCCAACGGGCGACGCGGATAATCATGTGCCTGTCCATGGACGATCGAATCCACTGGGTCGCCGCGAGTGCCTTACGTTTCCGCTAACCCATCCTCGGCGACTGGCGCATACCGCACGCTTGGCATTTGTGTGTTGTTGTAGCGTGCCAGCCCCACATTGTACGAGAATGGGCATCACGGACACCAAGGGGGAAGGCAGGGGTGCTAAGGGGCAGGACATTTGCTTTTCTTTCTTGGTCGAGTGTATGGCCTGTGACCGGCAAAGATCGCGGGGGACATGGAGCTTTCAAGACCTTGGGTATGCCAGGATAAAACGCCAGGATAATATGCAAAAACAATCAATTTTAGGCTGACAGTTGGTTGAGACATAGTTGAGACATAGAGTCACTTTAATTCAATACTGGCTCGTTGTGACGCACGGGTGGCGCCCACTGCGCCCTCGGTCCAGCTGTAACTCTCCGGTGTCACACTCGGCCCCCTCGCCGGCTTGCCCGGCAGGAGCCACAGTCTGAAAGCTAGGGCGCCAATCGTTGTCACCCCCGCATTGGCCGAGGCAGTCGC
>JAGQPD010000524.1 GCA_020426865.1 Planctomycetales bacterium | reverse complement strand
GCCGATATTTCCGAATTGGAGATGTTGTTCGTGGAACTGATCGCTTCGGGGATTTCGAGCGGACTGATTCGCGTGGAACACGAGCGGCGCTCAAGTGCCGCCAGAACCCGCTTTGAACAGTTCTTCCCGCCGTCGCTGGCGAAACGTTTGGAGGATGACGAGTCGTTTCTCAAGGGACGCAATTGCGATGTGTCGATTCTCTTTTGCGATATTCGCCGGTTTTCGGAGATCTCCGAGCGGATCGGTCCCGAAGAAACGGTGCTGTGGATTAACAGTGTGATGGATGCGTTATCGGAGTGCGTGCTGCAACACAACGGCGTGCTGGTCGATTACATTGGCGACGAGCTCTTCGCGATGTGGGGGGCGCCCGATGAACAACCCAATCATGCCGTCCTGGCCTGCCGTGCCGCTCTTAGCATGCTCGATAAACTCCCGCGGCTCAACGAACTTTGGAGCGAACGTATCGGGGGGCCGCTGGATATTGGCATCGGCATCAACAGCGGCCAGGCGCAGGTCGGAAACATCGGATCGAATGTCAAATTCAAGTATGGCCCCCTCGGCAACAGCGTGAATATCGCCAGCCGCATCCAGAATGCGACCAAACAACTGCAGGCGACGGCATTGGTAAGTGAAGCCACCGCGCGATTGGTTGCGGACAAGATGATGTTGCGGAGATTGTGCCAGATCCAAGTGGTCAATGTGCAAACGCCGATCACAGTTTATGAACTTGCCGCCGATCAGTCGGAGGAGTATGGCGAGCTGTCGCGGCTGTACCAAGCCGGTTTGGCGGCGTTTGAATCAGGCAACAGTATCGAGGCCTGTAAGAAACTGACGGAGGTGTTGGCTCGTTATCCCGACGATGGTCCGTCGATCATTTTGCTTTCACGTGCGGTCAACCAGATCGGTCATCCCGACGCCGCGGTGGACACCGTCTGGCGGTTGGATCGAAAGTGATCGCCTTTGCTGTTGTTGCTCCACGGTTGCCCGGCCGAAGCCTCAATTCATGGCGACTTTCTCTTGTGACACTGACTCGTTGCGTGTAGACTCAATGGCTGGCGCTCCGACGACGACGGCGGATGCCGCTGATCTCTTTTCCAGACCCTTTGCCGCGATTCTTTTTCCGACGAATCCGTGGTAGTACGGAGTAGATTGATGACGACCAACGCGCTTCCGCCACCTGAAGAAGAAATGAATGCCCTGTTGGTATTCATGGGTAAACATACCGCATCCGATTTGCATTTGAAGGTAGGTTATCCCCCCTTCATGCGGATTGGCGGTCAGTTGCGTCGAATTGAGAGCCCACCGCTTCCGGACTCCAGTTACGTCGAGCAAATGCTGTTGCCGTTGATCCCTCGCGGTCGGATTGCGGAGTACGAGCAGCACGGTGATTTGGACTTTTCCGCGCACATCGAAAACGGTGATCGCTTCCGGATCAACATGTTTCGTTCTGGTGATAACACGCATGCGGCCATTCGACGCGTGCAAAGTCGGATACCGGATTTCAAGGAGCTGCACTTGCCCGATGTTTACCGCGATACGATCATGCACGCGATCGAGGGACTGATCCTCGTCTGCGGGGTGACCGGCAGCGGTAAGAGCTCGACGTTGGCGGCGATGTTGGACT
>JAGQPD010000523.1 GCA_020426865.1 Planctomycetales bacterium | reverse complement strand
TTCGTGATGTACTGCACGCCGTGCTGACGACCAATCTTCAAGTAAGCACTCACCAGCTCCGCCGGCTGTAAATGGCCGTCCGTCGGACAGTAGCAAGCTTCCAAGATGTCGTCGGTCCGCATGTACGGAAGGCGTTCGGACACCTCGCCCGTCGACAGGAAGTCGATGTCAAAACCAATCGTCTTACCCATCGCCACCAGGTCGCGAATCTCCTGAGCCCGCGGTTCGGTCTCGCCAATCCGTAATGATCCGGTTTGCACGAATATTTCGACCTCCGCGTCTCGCTCCAGCTTCCGAACGATCTCCACGCCGTCGATCAACATCCGCGTATGTTCCGCCGTCCCTCGCAGTTGACCCAGTAGCCCGGCAGCGCGACCCGTCGACCCGTTCCCGATCCTCTCTCGCTCGATCACCGTCACGCGTTGGCCCCGCATCGCCAACTGCATCGCTGTGCTCAAACCAGCGACCCCCGCTCCAATAATCAACACATCCGCCGTATTCGCCTTGGTATTCATCTGCAACGTTTCTCGTATAAAGGAATGAAACTGGTATCCGTATTGTGCACTTTCATCGCCCAAACCGCCACCAGCCCCAGTGGGTGGTGGGTCGGGGTGAGTGGGCTACGTCTGGGACAGCCGTGGAACATTACGCTACCATGTGTTTTTCGCGACAGGCAGCGGAGTTTCGCACGGATTACGGGAGTGAAAACAACCATGACAGAGGCCGAACAGAAGCAATCACGATGGTTGTCGATAAGAACATGGAGCACGCTCGCTCTCGCAGCCGTCGGTGGTGCTTTGGCCGCATTGTTTCATCACGATCGTTTGATGTTAGAAAAACTGATCGTTGAACTGGTCATGCCGGCCTGTTTCGTTTGGCTGTGCCTGCTGGCCGTTGCCAGTATCGCCTGGTTCCGCGGACAGACGCGTATCGCATGGATTCTGTTCGCCTTGTGGATCCTCTACGGCGTGACGGGCAATACGTTCTTGGCCGATCAGCTTCTGGCGACGTTGGAGGAACGCTACAACGATGTCTATCCGCTGCAGTCTGAAAGCCCCTACGACTATGTCATTGTCTTGGGGGGAGGTACCTATATGGCCCCCAATCACTCACTGCAATTGCGAGCCGGCGCGGGTAACCGAGTCGTTTTGGCAGCCCGGATGTACCACCGTGGATTGGCAAAGCACATTATTTGTACCGGTATTCGCCTGGAAGGATTTGTTCGCGCCGAGGACGGTTCACCAGCGCAACAGGCGACACAAATGTTGGAAGAACTAGGTGTCAACTCATCCGACATCTCCCAGATCGGAGGACGCAATACCTACGAGGAACTGCAAGGGATTGCGGAACGGTTCTCGCCCACTGCCAATGGCGGCCCCGCACCGCACATTGGCGTCATCAGTTCCGCGTACCACCTTCCGCGCGTGATGCGATTGGCCGATGCTGTTGGCGTAAAGGTTGATCCCTTGCCGGCCGAATTTCAGCGTGAACCGACGGTCGTCAACCCGATCACGTTCCTGCCCACCTATTCCGGTTTTCGCAGTGCCGCCATCAGCTTGCGGGAATACCTCGCATACCTTGTCAAACGCTAACATTCGCCCTAATGCATCGCTTTTCACGTGCTGGGAGAGCGGCTAAAATGTTGGCCATGTCCCAATGCACGTAAATTCATATTGCTGATGGCGATTCGTTTTTTTCGTCGGCCCCAAGCGGAGGTTCTACGATGCGCACGATTTATCTTGTGATGGTCGCATGGCTGGCAATGATCCCGTCGGTCGAGTGTCGCGCCGAATCCATACTTATTGAAGCTGAATCGTTTGAACACTCTGGAGGCTGGAGCCTCGATACGCAGTTTATTCAGCAGATGGGATCCCCGTATTTACTGGCCCACGGATTGGGAAAGCCCGTTGCGGACGCCTCGACGGTCGCGTCGGTCGAGGAGTCGGGCGAATATCGCGTCTTCGTTCGCACCAAGGACTGGGTGGCCCGTTGGAACGCACCGGGTGCTCCCGGTCGCTTCCAATTGCTTATTAATGATGCGCCAGTCGCGACTGAATTCGGTACCACCGGCGCCGATTGGCACTGGCAGCCTGGCGGCGTCGTTCGTCTGGAAGCTGGGGACTTAAAAGTGTCGTTGCATGACCAGACTGGGTTCGATGGCCGGTGCGATGCCATCTTTCTCACCAGCGACCCGCAGCAAGCTCCCCCAAACGAACCGGCGATCTTGCCCAGTTGGCGACGCGAATTGTTGGGGGTTACCGAACAACCGACGCCGATGGATGGTTACGATCTGGTGGTCGTCGGCGGCGGTTACTCCGGGATGGGCGCCGCAATTTCCGCCGCACGGTTGGGATGTCGTGTCGCCTTGATTCAAGATCGTCCGGTCCTAGGTGGTAACGGCAGCAGCGAGGTCCGCGTGTGGGCTCAAGGTTTGATCCGCCGCGGAAAGTATCCGCACATCGGCGAAATTGTCGAGGAGTTCGCCGACCAGGCGACGAAGTCACCTGGTCGCGCGGAAGAATTCGGCGATGACCTCAAAGAACAAATCGTCCGTGCCGAAAAGAATATCGATCTCTGGCTGAACCATCATGCCTATAAGGTCGAAGTGGAGAACGACAACGTCTCCGCTATCTGGGCTTTCGATACCCGCACCAGCCAACACAAACGTTTCACTGGCAAGCTCTATTGTGACTGCACCGGACACGGTACGATCGGTTCGCTCGCCGGTGCCGATTGGGATATGGAAGATAAAGGCCGTATGGGGATGAGCAACATGTGGCGTTGGGACGAACTGGAACAACCCGCTTCGTTCCCCGAAACCCCCTGGGCGCTCGACCTGAAAATGGAGGACTTCCCCTATCCCCGCGATCACCACGGCCAGTGGTTTTGGGAAAGTGGTTTCGACGCCGATCCAATTGCCAATGCAGAAGCCATTCGCGATTGGAATCTCCGTGCTGTGTTCGGCGCATTTAATGCCATGAAAAATCGCGGTGGCGCCGAACAGCATCAAAACGCGGTCCTCACATGGGTCGCGTTCATCGGCGGTCCGCGAGAATCCCGTCGGCTACTGGGCGACGTCATCCTCACCCAGGAAGATATTGTCCAGAAAAAAGATTTCGCCGATGGCTGCGTCCCCAGCACCTGGTCGATCGACCTGCACTATCCCAAAGAGCAGTACGCCGGAAAGTTCCCGGACAACCCGTTCATCTCCATCGCCAAACATGGCGCGGGGGTCGACCGCAGCTACGGCTACCCGGTGCCGTACCGTTGCTTCTACAGCCGCAACATCGAGAACTTGTTCATGGCGGGCCGGTGCATCAGCGTCACCCACGAGGCGCTCGGTACGACTCGCGTGATGAAGACCTGCGGCATGATGG
>JAGQPD010000522.1 GCA_020426865.1 Planctomycetales bacterium | reverse complement strand
CATGGTATTACGACAATAGCGACGAGAAGTATCAACTCGTTGGGCAAAAAAAACCCAACCCGTGGGGGTTGCACGATATGCACGGCAATGTTATGGAATGGTGTGCCGATCAATTTGTTGGCGACTACTTCCTGCAGATTAAGCAGCATCCTCAATCTCCGTTGATCAGACCCGAATCGCTGTACCCCCGATCGGTACGCGGGGGAGGCTGGGATGACGATCCGGAACAATTGCGATCTGCCTTCCGCCGCGGCTCGGATGCGGAATGGAAGGTGCAGGATCCGCAGCTTCCCAAGAGCCTTTGGTATCATACGGACGCGCAGTGGTTGGGATTTCGGATTGTGCGTCCATTGGAAATCCCTTCGCCGGAAGAGATGTATTTCTTTTGGAATAGCGCGGCGAAGAAACGTTGACCGACCGGCATGCCCCAGTCATCGATGATCACAAGCGTAACTTTTACGATTCACCATTTTGCGGATTACTATTCATCCCTATCCATGCAAGCGAGAAATCTGATGAGCGATTCTTCCCGGAAACCAGCCGCCACTACAACCCAAAGCGACAACACAAAGTCACAGCCTTCACCCAGTCGCCGGCAGTTCATGAAGACAGCGTCCGTAGCGTCGGCGTTAAGCGCGGTGACGATTCCCCGGGTATTCGCCCAAGAGGGTGCCAACAGCAGTACGATCCAATTGGCGATTGTCGGTTGCGGTGGCCGTGGTACCGGTGCCGTGGCAGACGCGCTGCATGTCACGAACGCACCGACGCAACTCGTCGCCATGGCCGATGTGTTCGACAACCGGATGCAGGAAAGTCACCAGGCGCTGAAGGACAACTTCGCCGATAAGCCAGAAAAGCTGGCGGTGACTCCCGAGCACATGTTCCTTGGTTTCGACGCCTACAGGAAGGCGATGGACGCGTTGCGGCCCGGCGACATCGTAATCCTGACGACACCGCTGGCGTTCCGCTGGGTCCATTATCAATACGCCATCGAACGGGGGCTCAACGTATTCATGGAAAAACCGGTGATCGCCGATGGCCCGAGCGCTCAACGGATGTTTGCCTTGGCGAAACTGGCCGACGCGAAAAACCTGAAGTGCGGTGTCGGTTTGATGGTCCGCCATTGCCGCGGCCGGCAGGAATTGCACAAACGGATCAGCGACGGTGAGATTGGTGACATCATCAACATGCGAGCCTACCGCATGCATGGTCCGGTCGCCTCGGCGTTCTCCAAGCGAAAGCCGGAGGGTGAGCAGGAAGTGATGTGGCAGATCCGGCGGTTCCACAGTTTTATCTGGGCCAGCGGTGGGCTGTTCAGCGACTTTTATATCCACCAGATCGACGAAACGTGCTGGATGAAAAACGCCTGGCCGATCAAGGCACAGGCACTGGGCGGTCGCAACTACCGCGAAGACTACGTCGACCAAAACTTTGACTCCTACTCGGTGGAATACACCTTCGAAGATGGCTCAAAACTGTTCTTCGATGGCCGTACGATGAACGGGTGCTACAACGACATGTCGAGTGTGGTGCACGCCAGTAAGGGATCGGCGATCGTCAGCACGTCGGGGCACACACCCGGTCGCGTTCGCACGTTCAAGGGACAGAATCAGGACCGTCGCGACGTGGTATGGGCGTTCCCCCAACCAGAAAAAAATCCCTATGAATTGGAATGGGAAGATTTAGTCGACGCAATTATCAATGACAAACCCTACAACGAGGTGCCGCGCGGCGTGGAGGCCAGCTTGGTGACCAGCATGGGTCGAATGGCCGCCCATACCGGGCAAGAGATTACGTTTGAGCAAATGCTGAATTGCCCACATGAATTCGCGCCAGGTGTCGCTGAAATGACCGCCGACGGCCCGGCGCCGGTCATGCCCGATGCCGATGGCAAGTACCCGATCCCCATGCCCGGTATCAATCGCGATCGCGAATATGCGGTGTAAATGTCCCACGGCTGTTCCAGCCGTCAGTGTTCCACGGCTGTTCCAGCCGTCAGTGTTCCACGGCTGTTCCAGCCGTCAGTGCAAAAGGCCCAACACAACCGCGCCGGCCGACTTTGGGTACCATTGAGCCAGCTGCGGACAGCCGGGTAACTTTACTTGGCATCTTCCTCACGGTGTCGATACAATAGCGTTGTAGGTGCAACTGTGGATTGGGCGTTTCGGTGTTGATCAACGACAAACTGGCAAGAGGATGGTTCAACGATGACGAACAGATTTGGGATTGGGACAGCCGCGGTCCTGGCAACCGCAATAGTGATGGTATCGGCTACGGGCACCTACGCTTTGGACGTGAATTGGGTGGGCGGCGCGACTGGCGAGTGGAATGACTTTGGCGTTTGGGACGATGGCGTATTCCCCTCCGACGCCTTCACGATCTTTGGCACAACCAAAGGGACCAATGGCGGCATTGATGTCGATGCCGCGATCGGTGGTGGTGCGACGGTCAGCTACGACGGCAACTCGTGGGGCGATTTTCAATTCCATCAGAACAGTACGTTGACAGTGAAAGAAGGGGCGACGTGGCAGCAAGTCACCGACGATACATGGACCGAAAACCGTTGGACACGGTTTAATCCCAGCGCCCTGAATCTCGACAACGGGACATTTCGCCGAGTCGGAACGACATCGGTTGATGTCATCACCGTCGGCGCCGAAGACTATCCGTTCGGTGGTTGGTTGATCATCGGCGGTCTGACCGGTTCTGCGAGTGATCAAGTGACGGAGATCAATATTACCAACGGCGGGCGATTCGAAAACGAAGGGCAAGTGAATCTCAGCTTGCACAGCTCGACAAATACCAATGTTAAAGTCGGCTTCAACATCAATGACGGTACCGTCGATCTGACGGGCGGAAAGTATGCCCCGGACAGTGCCCTGGCCGTTCCGGGTTCGGCAGACTTATTGATCTGGAACCACTTTCCGCTTGACGATCCGGCCAGTCCCGACTTATTCATTAACTTCACAGGACCTGGTCAGTTCATTACCGACTACGGTATTCAGAACCCGATCAATACAAATATTGTTGGCGACTTCGGCTACGCCAATTTGGCCGAAAAACTGACGTGGGAACAATTGTGGGATCGCGGCATTTTGCGAGCCAACGGCCAAAGCGGCAAAGACGGCCTGAACTTTAGCGACTTCTTTTCTACCAGTGGCGCGCACGATGGTGAAAACTACACGCTCACTTCCAAGGTTGGCACCGTGACACCGCTGTTGGGTGATTACAACAACAACGGTGAAGTCGACGCCGCCGACTACGCGATCTGGAAAGACAATTTCGGTTCAACAACCGATCTCGATGCCGACGGAAACGGAAACGGCACAATCGATGCCGCCGACTACACTGTCTGGAAAGACAATTTCGGTGCCACCGCCGGTGCTGCAGTTTCCGTCTCATCGGTTCCCGAACCAGCCACCGGTGTGCTTGGCCTTTTGAGCCTCCTGGCGTTGGCCGCACTCCGCCGCCGGTAGACGTGCGAGTCTCCCCGGCCGATCCATCGGTCCGCGTGGACATCGACGGATACAAAGCAACCATTGGTGAAAAATGCGAGAAGCCTCCTGAGGCGGAGCCCTAGGAGGTTTTTGTTGTTGAAGCAATCCGACCGTTCGATTCCATACGGTTGGGGACACGGAGTTAATACCTCGAACCACAAGGTATCCGCCAATCTTCAACGGGCCTCCCCCCGCTAGGCGATTGCCCGGCTTCTAAGGGCAGCCGTGGAATAGACCTGCAGGCTTGTAGTGTCGCAGTCCAGGTCCGACGGGCCTGCCGTTGGTACTCGCCGAGCCGCATGTTGCGATCAACGGCCGGCGCGCGACAGACGTTTTTCGGATCAACGACCCTCCACGAACGAGGTAAGTCACTGGGAAAATCAAGGAAAATCGTGCAAATTTATTAACAAGTTTAGAATCGTGATTTGTTCGCGAACGTGATCCTTGCACGAACGAATACGCGCAGCTTACAATGCGCCGTAGGGGTGCTCACCGGATTCTTTTCAATCGGCGGCTTTATTTCAGAATGGCAAGAGGAACTCAACGATGAAGTGTAGCAATTGGTTATGTAGAAGTGTTCTGATGATTTGCGTGGTGCTGGCATCGCAGTCGATGGCGCATGCGATTGATCTCAATTGGGTTGGCGGCGCGACAGGCGAATGGAACGACGTGGCAGCGTGGAACGACGGGATTGGGCCGATTGACTGGTTTACGTCAGCTGGGCGCACGAACGGTTATGAAGGTGCCGATCCGTTGAATGCGGTGATAGCCGGCGGATCGGTCGTGACTTACGATTCGCGGCAGTGGGGTGACTTTCGGATGAACCAGAACGGCACGCTCACGATTCAGGACGGAGCCACATGGCAACAGGTGATTACAGAAGACCCGAACAACGGCAATAACTGGACGCGGATGAATCCCAGTGAGCTGAACATTGACGGCGGAACGTTCCGTCGCGTTGGAGCTTCCAGCGGTGAAATCGCGGAAGCGAATGGTTCGTCGGTCACCGAGTTTTACCCAATCGGTGGTTGGTTTGCGTTGGGCGGCCTTTCGGGCTCGGCGTCAGACCAAGTGACAAACGTCAATATCACCAATGGCGGCCAGCTGATCAACGAAGGGCAGTTGCTGTTGGGTTATCCTACGACCAATAACACCAACATCAGTGTCTCGATCAACATCAATGACGGGACGATGGATCTGACGGGTGGGAAGTGGTCGAGCGAAAGTGACCTCAATCTTCCCGACAGTTCGCCGGGCGCAGGCGACCTGTTGATCTGGGATTTCTATTCGCTGGATACTCCGGAAAAGCCGACCTACGCCATCAATTTCACCGGTCCCGGTCAAATCATTACCGATTACGGGATCCAAAACCCCATCGATTCCAACAACGACAACATGTATCCCAATTTGGGTGAGAAGCTCACCTGGGAAGAATTGTGGAATCGCGGCATTCTGCAGGCCAATGGGCAGAGCGGCAAAGACGGCCTGACGTTTGGTGACTACTTTTCGACATCTGGCACCTTCGACGGCGAGAATTACACGCTTACGTCAAAGGTCGGCACCGTGACACCATTGTTGGGCGACTATAACAAGAACGGTGAAGTTGACGCGGCTGACTATACGATTTGGAAGGACAACTTTGGTTCCACAACCAGCTTGGACGCCGACGGCAACGCCAATGGCGAAGTTGACGCGGCTGACTACACGGTGTGGAAGGACAACTTCGGGGCCACGGCCGGTGCTGCGGCTTCCGTCTCGTCGGTCCCCGAACCGGCCACCGGTGTGCTAAGTCTGCTAAGCCTCTTGGCGTTAGCAGCACTCCGCCGCCGTTAAGAAATTGCGAGTTTTCTCCGCCTATCCAATCGGACAGGGGTGGGGACTGACTGTTGATGAAATGAGAAAAGCCTCCTGGGGGTGATCCCTAGGAGGTTTTTTTGTGGAAGAAGTCGGACGATCGGTTGCAAGCGGTTCGGGGTGTGGTGTCAATACCTCGAACCACAAGGTATCCGCCATCATCATCCTGCCCCACATCATCCTGCCTTCCCCCGTCAGCGCACGCGGAACAACACATTCTCAGGCATTCGCGTCCTTAGGCTTCAGGCACGTGATCTGAATCCAGGCACGTTGTTCCAGGACGGTGTCGATCTGATCAAGCACTTTCCAGATTTTGCCGACAAGACCTTTGGCGTGAGCCTTATCAGAATTTGAGTAGGCGAGCATTCGGGGTGGGATCGTGCGAACTTCGAGCGTGTCAAAGCCGATCTCGTTGGTCTTCTCTGTTAGCAGTGCTTTACTTGCCGCGTACCGCATGCAAAGGTAACCGCGTTCGACAGCCAAATTGGTCAACCGTGAATTCTTCACCGCCGGCAGCGACGCAGCGACTCGGGCCAGGCGCCGCGCGGACGAGAAGGGGTTCTTCATATGGTAGACGAGCAAGCCGCCCGGCTTCATCACGCGATAGACATCGCGCAACGTCTGAAACGGGTCTTCATGCAGTTGCAGGTTGCCAATAATCGTGACTACGTCGAATTGCAGCCCTTGCGAATCGAACGTCCGCATCGTCCCTTCGTGTACGTTCAATCGATAGAGTTGTCTCGCCTTCCGGCACGACACGGGCGACGGTTCGACCCCACGCAGAATCGCCTGCGGATACGCTTGCCGGAACTCAGCCAGCAAGAAGCCAGT
The DNA here is from genome assembly GCA_020426865.1 of Planctomycetales bacterium. Classification (GTDB taxonomy): domain Bacteria; phylum Planctomycetota; class Planctomycetia; order Pirellulales; family Pirellulaceae; genus JAGQPD01. The sequence goes on along the minus strand of JAGQPD010000522.1, from coordinate 3,114 downwards.
AGCGCATCCGACGTCCAGCACATGGAACCTGTCACGTGATGTCAATGAAGTGAAATCGCCAATCGCCTCCTGCACGAGCGCGAATAGCCCACCTGCCATCGCTTCCTGAGACATCCCGAAATCGGCGTACATGTTCCCGTCGCCGTCCGAGGTGTCGATCCCTTCGCTGAACACCAGTGAAAAACGTTGTTTGTCTTCATCCGTTAGCGAATCAACACTCGTCAGCGGCTGGTAGTCGTCCTCTCGAAGATAATCGCCAGGATTGGCGATGATTAATCCGCAGCGGATGCATTGAAACATGTCGCTGATACTCTTATGGCGGACAAACAACCGCGTCGGTGTCCCGCAATTGATACAATTCGGAGTACTCTTGGACGTAAAACTGTAATCCGCCATCTCTGTGCCCTCGACTAAGCGCATAACTTACGGAAAATTTGTTGAAACTGAGCTCCGCAGGACGACCAGCGAAAACGCTGAATGTGTTGGAGCCCTGCGTTGACCATCCGAGCTCGAAAGGCCGGGTCGTCGTAGAGTGAAATCACGGCATTTGCGAATGCCGTGGGGTTGTGAGCGGGGACGATAATCCCCGCATCGCCAACGCTTTCCGGCATCGCCGCCACATTCGTTACAATCGGCGGACAGCAACGTGCCATTGCTTCTAGCGGTACCATCGCGAACGACTCCAAAGCACTCGTCGCCACTAAGCAAAGTGATTGGCGAAGCAGCATATCCAACTGCTGATGATCGCAGAAGCCGTGCCAGGTAATGCGATTACTTACGCCCAGTCGTTCCGCTAACGACTCATACGCAGCCCACACGCTGCGATGATGTCCACCGGCAATGTCCAAGTGCCAGGGAACGTCCGGTCGCATCGCACATAGTCGGGCCAGCGTCCGCAATAGCGTGGCGTTGTCTTTGTGTGGATGGGGACTCGTGATTGCAATCAATCGCGGTTCGTTGGCGAAGCCGCCGCTTGCGGCGGCAGCTCCGTCAACCAGTTCGTTTGGCAAGCCAATGTAGACGACTTCGCCTCCTCGCGGCGTGACACCTGTCGCGTGGACGGCGGAACGATGTAAGAACTCCGATTCAAATACGTTCGCCTCACCGTGGACCAATGCGGCACGGGCCGACCAGTCGCGTACCGCTTCCTGGAGGACGCTGGCGAACCGACGGTCACGGAATTTGCGGGAAAAGCGTCTTAGATTCAAGTGATAGATGACCTGCGGACAGGGAATGTTTCGCAAGTAGTGGTTGAACGTCAACAACACGTTGGTCTCCCGTCGACGGAGTTGACGGCCGAATTTCGTGTTTTGCCACAGAAACACCTGCGGTCCCGTGGACCCTTCCAGCGGTGCGTGCACGTCGTCGGCCAATCCCGACTCGCGAACTGCCTGCGACGTGTCGTCGGCGTGCGTATACACTTCGATCCGCTGGCAGGCGTGCTGCTGCCGCAACCCTTGCAAGAGTCCCAAAAGTACGGTCAACCCGCCACCGGGACGGATGGGGATAGCGTTGATCGCCAATCGCACTGGTGATTGAACGTTTGAGTTCATGTCTTGACTTCCATGTCTTCGTGCCTAGGTCGATTGAATAATGTTGACTTCAAGCCGCCAACGGCCTGCCGGCATCGGTCGACGAAGCCGATGTGACTTTGCGGCCTGCCACGCGTTGGCCGCGCGTCGACTTATTGGGGGCATAATCGGTTGCGAGGAACAAGAGCAGGCCGATCGTCGCCAGATCCATGGCCACGACCATGCAACCGAATCCCGCACTATTGCCAAGCATCTCGAACCCTAATCGCATGGGCCCGGTAACGTACAACAGGAGGAGCTTCAGGTCCTTTCCATGCCGGGGCCGAAATGAGTCACCCATGATACGCAGCAACCGCCCGACGGCGAAGCAACCGAGCACGACACCGGCGGAGCCGAAATTCCAGTACAATTCACCAATCAGCCCAGGAGGGACTCCCGAAACCGTGTTCCCATAAACGACGTTTCCGATGATCGGCCCAGAGTGGATGAGCGGCTTGGTCGACCAGATCGCTCGCGGAACCGGTGCAACCAGCCATACGCCAAAGGTATAACCATATTGAAAGTCCAACAGTTCCGGGACGGCATTGATCACGTGTGCGGTCTTGGTGATGCCAAAGAAGTTGCGGTGAATCACAAACCCTTCCGCCAATCGCTCCACGCCGGTGCTCTCGGCGATCGCCGCGCCCGCCTCCTTCTTCCCGCGAATGACTGACATCCCAAAGTACACAATGATGCCCATCAACCCCACGACCATCAATCGCTGCAGCGCGAATTCCTTTCCCGAGTAGTAGAGTAGCGCTCCGGTACCGCAGAAGGTCCAGACAATGGGTAAACGGCTGCTGGTATAGAACGGCAATGCGCAAGCGCCGAAGAATAGGAATACGAGAACTACCGTGTGACTGACTGGTATCCGCCGTTTGTGAAACAAGGCATACCCAAGTACTGTCAGGTAGGCGAAGTTGGCCATCTTGGCCATTTGCCGCAGATAGCCGAATTGGTTGAATTCCGTGTCGCTGGAAATATCGACATCAGAAATCACAGTGCGTTTTCCCGAAATCACCCCCGACGAGAATCCTCCTGTGTTGCGGACGTACTGGATGGTAGCGCCGAGCGAAACCACAAAGACGAATGCTACAACAAATTTCAGTCGCCCTTCGTTCCATTGCAGATTCCCCACCCAACGGCGAATCTGATCCGACTTGCCTCGGGCGCCAAAGTACCCTACCGTCATCGCCACCAGCCCGAGCAACATGATCCCCCACGGAAACAGGAAGAACTCGACGTCCTCGCCCAACAAAAACATCAACTCGATGGAGGTTGGATCCGGCCACATCAAAGAAATGCAGATACCGCGCGCAGCACCGCCAAGTGCCACGGAGAGGATCACGAAACTCCAAGGTGAAAACCAATCGATTCGGGATTGCCATAACATCGGGATAGCGACGATCGACAGCGCCAGCATTCCCACGGCGGCGAACATCATATTTTTTTCGAATAGGCTTGCCAGAAAGAAACCAGCCGTACAGATCAGCAAGATCAGCATTGTCAGCGGTTGAGATTGTCGACTGGCCATGACGCTCTA
>JAGQPD010000019.1 GCA_020426865.1 Planctomycetales bacterium | reverse complement strand
TATGCACGTGAATCGGCGTATCGTCATAGACGATACTGGACGGTTGCGAGGTTTCATGTTCGCGCATCACGCGACCAAAGGCGCTGACCAAGTCCCACAACTCCACTTCGTGGATGGGCTGATCCGCTGGATCGATGCGGCGGGGTGGGAGGTCGTTCGCCAATCGGGAATACGATTGTTGCCAACCTCGACCACGATCCTCGAGGATGGCTGCGGCATCTTTATATTTCTTGTATTCCAGCAGCTTTTCCACCAGATCTTCGCGGGGGTCCTCCAGCGGCTCGTCCGCCTCGTCCGCTCGCGGCAGAACCATTCGCGACTTGATCTCGATTAACGTGCTGGCCATCTCAATAAAATCTCCCACCGCATTCGGATTCAGCTCCTGCAACACTTCCATGTACGTGACGTATTGCGCTGTTACTTTGGCAATTGGGATATTGAGGATGTCCAGTTCGTGCTTGCGGACAAGATACAGCAATAGGTCAAGAGGACCGCGAAAGATGGTCAGGTCAACGCGGAAATTCATACCGATTGTGACCTCTGGCAGCGGTGCCGACCAAGCACCTGGGCAATCTTCCGACAGTGGTTCCGGGGGGAGCACCATCTCTGGGGAATCAATTCCGCAGGGAAACACCCGGCAAAATCCGCTCAGTGTGCCGCACACCGAGCTTAACGTATCATATCGGTGGCAGGACCAACGGTCGACTGGGGCAACCGGCACGACGATTTCCGTCCCACCATGTTGGCCCACCCATTGGTTCAGAGAAATGCCAATCGATGTAGCTTGACAGCCGGATTTGGAGTATGCTGTAGGGACAGTCGGGTTCGGGTCGGTCGACAACATTGTTCGACATTGTTCGACATTGTTCGACCTCAGGAAGCCGACCGGGCCGAGCTGAGGCGAGTGCGGCGTAACAGTGGTGTCGATGGTAGACGTGAATTGCGCAGAAGCGATTCGAGTGCCAGCGGCGTCAAGATGCGCAAGGTCAAAAATTGCACGACAAGCCCAGGCGACTGGCATGATCGAAATCAGGCATAAAGAATCTCGCGAAGTCTTGCTGGTCGTCGATAGCGACACGCTATCGGGGCAGAAGCTGGCCGGATCGCATTTACCGGAAGCAAACTTCGCCGGGATGAATCTCGAAGGATGCGATTTACGGAGTGCTGATTTGCGATTTTGCGATTTCTCCGGCGCAAATCTGTCGGGGGCGAATCTGCACAGTGCAAGTCTGGGCAATGCGACGCTGGATGACGCCGTCATGGTAGGCATCGACCTCACCGATTCGCTCATGCCCAGTGCCAGTTTCTGCCGGGCAACCATGACCCGTGCCGTCCTGCGGTATGCGCGATTGCCGGAATCCGATCTCAGTCACGCCAATTTGACGGATGCTGACATGAGTATGGCCGACTTGCGGTGCGTGTTCTTGGGTACGATCCTCGTCAACGCCGACTTGCGCGCCTCGGATCTGACTGGTGCCGATCTGCGAAATGCCAACCTCGCTGGAGCCAATTTGACCAACGCGAAATTGTTCGGTGCCCGAATGGCACATGCCGAGCTCGAAGGTGCCACCGACCGCCGCGGTACCATCCGCACCGGCCACCGACGCACGAAACGCCCCTGGTGGCAATTCTGGGGATAAAACCCCGCTGGTTCCCGTCCGCCCCCGATCGGCTCTTGTGACCCTCCCCCTGCCAGTCTATGATACAGGGCTTTATTCCGTGTCCCGATCGTAAGGAAGTAGACCGCCATGCGCCATGTCCTGTCGGCGGTAGTCCAAAATGTCCCGGGCGTCCTCTCCCATATCTCGGGGATGCTCGCTTCCCGCGGCTACAATATCGACTCGTTGGCTGTCGGTGCCACTGAAGATCCCAACCTGTCGCGGATGACCTTTGTCGTTGTTGGTGACGATCGCGTCTTGGAACAAGTCCGCAAGCAACTCGAAAAAATTGTCACCGTCGTGCGAGTTGTCGACGTCAGCGCCCACGAGCATGTGGAGCGGGATCTCATGCTGCTGAAGGTTCGCACGCCCCCCGGGGCGCGCAGTGAAATCCGCGAACTTGTTGATATCTTTCGCGGCCGTATCGTCGATGTCGGTTCCGACGAAGTGATGATCGAAATCTCTGGACGCGAGAATAAGATCGAAGCATTTATCGAACGCATGCGACCCTACGGAATTACCGAATTGGTACGCACCGGGCGGATCGCCATGATTCGCAGTATGAATTCGGATGGTTCCGATGGATCGGACTGATCACAGATAATAAAATAATAAGGGGAATTCGCTCAGATGGCTGCCACGATCTATTACGACAAAGATGCCAACCTCGACCTGCTGAAAGACAAGACGATCGCCATTCTCGGATATGGCTCGCAAGGACACGCCCAGGCCCAAAATCTGCGAGATAGCGGACTGAATGTCATTATCGGACAACGCCCCGGTAGCCCCAACTACGACCTGGCGGTGAGCCACGGATTTCAACCCGTCTCTGCCGCCGAGGCCGCAAAGCAAGGTGACTTGATCAATATCCTGTTGCCCGACGAAGTCCAAGGGGATGTCTATCGAGACCACATCCGCGACAATCTACAGCCTGGTAACGTGCTGATGTGTTCGCACGGCTTCAACGTCCATTTCGGTCAAGTCGTCCCGCCCCAAGGCGTTGATATCCTGTTGGTTGCCCCCAAAGGTCCCGGTCACCTGGTCCGCAGCGAATACGAGGCCGGTGGTGGTGTCCCCTGCTTAATCGCCGTCGGCGAAGGTGCTGCCGACGATACGCTTCAGCTGGGACTGGCATACGCCAAAGGTATCGGCGGAACCCGCGCTGGCGTCATCCGTACGACCATCTCCGAAGAAACCGAAACGGACCTGTTCGGTGAACAAGCCGTCCTGTGCGGTGGTGTCAGCGAATTGGTGAAGGCCGGTTTCGATACGCTCGTTGAAGCCGGTTATCAACCCGAAATGGCTTACTTCGAGTGCATGCACGAACTGAAACTGATCGTTGACCTGTTCTACAAGGGCGGGCTCAGCTACATGCGCTACAGTGTGTCCAACACGGCTGAGTACGGCGACTACACCCGCGGACCACGCGTCGTTACCGCGGAAACCCGAGCGGAAATGAAGAAAATCCTGGCAGAAATTCAAAAAGGTGAATTCGCCAAGCAATGGCTGGACGAATACCGTCAAGGATCGAAGAATTTCCTCGCCCGTCGTGCCGCCGAACGTGACCTCCCCATCGAAAAGGTTGGCCGACAGCTGCGGCGATTGATGTCCTGGATCGACGCCAAGGAAGTGTAACCGCGATGTCTGTTGTGAATGAACCCTCGCTGCGAATCTTCACCTCCCTGCAACCAGGTGATCTGGTCGAACTGAAGCACCAGGTGAAGGTCGGTTTCCGAAGCTGGGAAACGATTACCGTCGGCCGTGTCGTCGAAGCCAGGCGACGACGACATGGCCTGCACCATCAGCGCAATCACGACGATAAAGCCTATAGCGACATCATCGTGCTTCAACGCCCCGACGGCGAATTGACGACCGTCACGCTCGATGAATTCTCCGTGCTCAAAAAAATTAGCGATGCCAAAGACTAATACTGCTGCTTCGTCGCTAATCCCAATCGCCGCAACCACTCGTATGACTACCTCAGACTTGCATGCACATCATCCGCGGTGGTTCGATCATAACCGATTCGTGTACCCCGTCCTCAGCCGCCGCAGCCAAGGGATCTCGGTAGGGGTCAATCTCAATCCCGACAAGGTCTGCAATTTCGACTGCATCTACTGCCAAATCGACCGCACCTCGACCAGCGAAACTCGATTCGTCGCCATCGACGCCCTGATCAACGAGCTTTCAAGGACGCTGCAGTTGGTTGCCAGCAGCGAACTTTATCGGCACTCCCCCTTCGATCGGGTCCCCTCCGAATTGAAACGTTTGAACGACATTGCCTTCTCAGGTGATGGCGAACCAACCACATTTCGCAACTTTGATGAAATCATGTCGCGTTGTGCGCAGCTCAAGAAGCAGCTCGCGCTGGATGACGTCAAGATGGTCCTGATCACCAATGCCTCCATGCTCCATCGTCCTCACGTACGACAGGGCCTCGAAGTTCTCGATCAAAGTCAAGGCGAAATTTGGGCCAAACTCGACGCTGGAACCGAAGAGTACTATCAGCTTATCGAACGGACTTCGATCCCGTTCCGCCAAATCTTGCAGAATATCACACAGGCGGCGATTCAACGACCAATCGTGATCCAGTCGCTATTTATGCGTGTTAACGGCGAGCCAATACCGTGGGCCGAGTGCGAGGCATTTTGCGATCGGCTCAATGAAATCCAACAGGCCGGCGGAAGTATCTCGCTCGTCCAAGTCTACACAATCGCACGACGTCCCGCTGAATCGTTTGTTGCACCATTGGCCGATACCGCAGTCGATGCGATAGTAGACTTGGTGCAGCAACGCACGCAGTTGAATACGAAAGCATTCTACGGTGTCCATGAGGACCTTCCCTAAAATTGACAGCCATCCTGTCGACAACAATTTCGCACCCGTGCCGCATGAATTCGCCCTACGCACACGATGAAGATCACCGACCTGTCGGCAACAGCCCCCCGATCGTCGGACCGTGGCGACGACTCGTGGGCCATGGCCAGTGGATCGTAATGGCGGCCGTCTCCATCTGGGGTACTTACCTCGCCATTGGTGCCTGCCGCTGGGGAACCGCCCACGGCCTGATCGTGTTCGGTTGCGTGCTGCTCTTTTTGCTGGCGTGGGCTGTGTTGTTGACCATGCCCCGTTCCCAACCCATTCCGCCGAATCCGGCCCCCGCTTTCGACGGAGCGTCCCGTCGTTCCGATCGCGGTCCATCCGACCATCGCTTGAATCTTGCGTGTGTCGCCGCGGTTATGTTGGCCATTGCCTGCTTGGTCTTCGGCTACATCTGGTATCGCGATCCCTCGGGACCATGGCCACGCCTATCGGTTTGGACATCGTCGCTGGCGTTTCCGGCCGCACTGATTACGGCGCTGATCGGGCTCAGTAACCCGCGGCGTCACCGCGGCAAGCTGCTGGGCCTGTTGGTGTTTCCCATTTTGGCCATGGCGTTGGCGGTGTGGATGTTGCGTTAGAATGCGCATTGGCTTGCGTAACCGGGGGCCCTGCGCGGTGGCTGCCCTGTCAAAATGGCAGCGACCAACCGTCCAGCGATGCAGGAAGCTGCCAGCGTGGCATTAAGGTTGGGCGGCCCCCCCCTGGTCATCGTCATAAGTCATTCTGAGCATACAACTTACTCATCGAGTCGTCGATTGGCGCGCCAATTGCTTAAGAAGCGATATCTTCCAAGGGAATTGCGCCCTTTTGGCAGCTGAAACGCTGAATACGGAAAAACGTAAATTTCGCACATTTCATTGACAAGCATTTACGGTTGGGAGGTCTCACGTCTATGACGACAGCGACAAAAAAGAAGGCCAAGATCAAGTTGCAACCCTTGGGTGACCGGGTGGTCGTCCAACGGGACGAGTCGGAATCGACAACTGCGGGCGGTATTGTGCTGCCTGATTCGGCCAAGGACAAGCCGGCGCGAGGTCGCGTGCTGAGTGTTGGGGACGGGAAGTTATTGGAGGACGGGACCCGCGGCAAGCTGCAGGTCAAGGTTGGCGATCGGGTGCTTTTCAGCAGTTATGCCGGCGAGACATTCAAGGTAGACGACGAGGAGCTGCTGTTGATGCGAGAGGACGAGATCCTGGCTGTTCTGGAAGATTAGGCCGTCGAGCGGGATGGATGATCCAATCATCCGTACGGGAATTCGACTGCAAGACAAACCATTAGCGAATATTTAGAACGCGAAAGAGCAAGGAGAATAGAATCCATGGCGAAGATAATTGCCTTTGACCAGGAGGCGCGTGAAGCGATTCGTCGCGGCGTTTCCAAACTGGCGCGTGCCGTCAAGGTGACACTTGGCCCGAAAGGCCGCAACGTCATTCTTCAAAAGAGCTTTGGCTCGCCGACTGTCACGAAAGACGGCGTCACTGTAGCCAAGGAAATCGACCTGGAAGACGTTTACGAAAACATGGGCGCTCGCATGGTCCGCGAAGTCGCCAGTAAGACGAGTGACGTGGCGGGCGACGGCACGACCACTGCCACGGTAATGGCAGAGGCGATTTTTAACGAAGGCCTGAAGGCCGTTGTGGCGGGCGTGAACCCAATCCAAATGAAACAAGGGATCGAAAACGCGGTTGCCGACATCACGGAAAAACTCGGCAAGATGTCGATCAAGATCAAGAACAAGGCAGAAATGGCCAACGTTGGCTCGATTGCCGCCAACAATGATCGCCAAATCGGTGAGTTGCTCGCTGACGCAATGGAAAAAGTCGGCAAGGACGGTGTGATCACCGTCGACGAGGGAAAGAGTCTGGAAACGGAAGTGGAATGGGTCGAAGGCATGCAATTCGACCGCGGCTACTTATCCCCCTACTTCGTTACCGAATCGAACATGCAGTGCGTCCTGGAAGATGCCTACGTCTTGGTGTTCGAAAAGAAGATTTCCAGCATTAAGGACCTTGTGCCCCTGCTGGAAGCCGTGGTTCAACAGAGCAAGCCGCTGTTGATCATTGCGGAAGATGTCGACGGGGAAGCCTTGGCGACCCTCGTGATCAATCGGCTCCGCGGCACCTTCAAGTGTTGTGCTGTCAAAGCTCCCGGATACGGTGACCGACGCAAGGCCATGATGGAAGATATCGGGATTCTGACCGGTGGCCAGCCCGTATTCGAGGCCTTGGGCATCAAGCTCGAAAACCTCTCGCTCAGCGACCTGGGGCGCGCCAAGAAGGTAATTGTTGACAAGGACAATACCACCATTATCGAAGGCGCCGGAAAGAGCACGGACATCAAGGCCCGCATCGATCAAATCCGCCGCGAGATCGACAACGCCACCAGTGATTACGACAAGGAGAAGCTGGAAGAACGGTTGGCGAAACTCGCCGGCGGTGTCGCGAAAGTAAACGTCGGAGCCGCTACGGAAAGCGAGATGAAGGAAAAGAAGGCACGCGTGGAAGACGCCCTCCATGCGACTCGCGCCGCTGTCGAAGAAGGCATCCTTCCCGGTGGTGGTGTCGCTTTGTTGCGGGCAGCATCGTCGCTGAAAGCGTCCGCTGATGCGTCACACGATGTCCAAGTCGGCTACAACATTGTCCTCCGCGCCTGCCGCGCTCCATTAACGATGATTGCCGAGAATGCCGGAAAAGACGGCGGTATCGTGTGCGAGAAAGTGGCCGACGCAAAAAGCAATATGGGCTACAACGCGCTCACTGACACGTACGAAGACCTTGTCACTGCCGGCGTTATCGATCCGGCCAAGGTCACCCGCACGGCATTGGCCAATGCCGCTAGTGTCGCCACGCTGCTCCTGACCAGCGACGCCCTGATCGCCGATAAGCCCAAGGACGAAAAGGGAAAGAAGGGTGGTCACGGTGGTGACTACGACATGTACTAATCGGCAGGTCTCCGGCCATTAGCCCGTCACCCTCACCCAACCCATCGCGGTGAGCCCTACAATAACGCAACGCGGTCCGCTCGGAATCAAGCGGACCGCGTTTTTTTTATGCGGTAGTGCTTTTCGATGCGCCAATGCACCGGGAAACTCGCCGGAACGACTCGCGACTACAGATGGTCCTTCACAAACGCCAACACGCGATGCGGACTGACGATTCCCACCGGACGCCCCTCCACGTTCAACACCGGCACGTGGCGGTACCCCGCCACGGCGATCGCGGATAGACCGGCCGCCGCCTTGTCGGTTTCATAAACAACCAGCGGATTCTCGGTCATGACTTCATCGACCGGATGATCCGCCAATTCCTCAAAGCGTTCGGCAACTCGCTCCAACACGTCGCGCTCAGTGAAAATGCCCACCAATTTGCCCCCATCCACCACCAGTAAGCTTGAGACCTTCAGGGAATGTAACGTCCGAATCGCTTCACGGACCGTAACACCACTCTCCACCTCCACGAACGGTTGTGTTTGAATTGCCGTAATCGGTTCCTCCGCCAACGACCTTTCCAATCGTGTGGCATACTGGACAGGAACGTACTGCTTGAGCGGATCCTTGAACTCCTCGGTCGAAGTTGTCTTGGTCATTGTTAAGCTCCTTCCCTGTGTTTCATCCAGGGTTTACCTCCCAACCGTTGGACCATCACTTGTTGCGGATAGTACTCCGAGACGTATTCCGACAACCCCCGTTGTCCAGTTAACCCCAGCAACTTGCCGCTCTCGCTTGTGACGCAGACAAACCTCTGGCCGCGATCCACGACGGCATCCCACACCTTGGAGATTGGTTCCGTTTCTTTCACCGTCATAAATTCCGGATCCTTGGACTGGCCCACCTGAACGTCATCCAGTTTTCTCCCGTCAATCAGGGCGTCGATCACGCCACGTTCCGTGAAAATGCCCACAACGGTGCGATGGTCGTCCACAATCACCGCACACCCCAGCTGCTTGTCTCGCATTTTTGTGACAGCTTCGCGAGCCGTCGCATCGGGTGCCACCGCAATCGCATCCCGAATCGGCAAGCGAGAAACGGTCTCTTCGTGCAGATTCTCTTTTAATCCCATTTCGGATGTCTCTTCTGAAAAACCGGCGCCCCCGGCAAAAAGCCAGCGGGTGCGCATTATGTGTTCGCCTCTTTTCAACTGGGTCGATGAAGCACGCAGATCCCGTGCCGTGTGCAAAAAATATCGAGCCCATTGGCTCCACACGGCGGTAACGAGCAGTTGTCACGTGGAGACGAACGATCGCGAGAGCCCGACCCGAATCCATGCTGCCTCGAATCAGCGCGCCGTGGGCGAACTCGCACAAACAGCAAGTGGCTGTCATGTACGCAAGGATTTTTCGGTGCGGAATTCTTAGCCGACAGCACTGCCGCTCATCGCGTCCACGCTTTCGCGAACAACACGCAGGAATTCATCCCATTCGCTGGCAAGCATCGAGCCGCCCACGTGCACGCCTTGCTTCACCAGCTCAGCAAATCCACGGCGTTCCTGTAAATCGAATGGCTCGTTGCTGTCGCGGTGGACATAGTTGGCGATCTCGTCTGACAGGGCCGTGGCGGCGACTAGTTTGGCGGCGACTTTCCCACGCCTCGGCTCGTGATGATAACGTACCGCCTCGGCTAACTCCTCGGGCAACCGATTGTTCACAACAAACGCGCAGCCTACAGCTGCGTGGTCCGTGGAGATGTGCTCGCGTTCCAATTCAGTCGGACTATGGGCCTCGTCGAAGCTGACGCGATCGAACTCGGAAAACTTTGCGGGGACGAGTGCGCTGAGCAATAGACGGCCGAAATCGTGCAGTAATCCCGCTGTAAATTCTTCTCCCTGAAATCCCAACGAGAGGCACTTGTTCAATTGTGCCGCAACGACCGCCGTTGTCAGACTATGCTGCCACAATGCGTCACGTACGGAACGTTGCTCATCCCCCAGCTTTTGCATCATGCTGGCCGCACAAGAGGAAAGAATGATATTCTGACATTTTTTGAAACCGACGTAGACGACCGCTTCTTGCAGACTTGCTATGGGGCGTCCCGGGGAGTACATCACGCTATTGGCCAATGCCAGGATGTCGGCCGCGAGCTTCACATCTCGCTCAACGACACTGGCAAACTTCGCAATTGTACAGTTCGGATCCTTGACCAGCTCCAGCGCCTCGGCCGCCGCATCAGGGAGCATTTGTAACTCATTCTTTTTGGCGTCCAGCTTCGTGCCGATCTCGAGCGGCAATCCACAGTCCAAGTGCTGCAACACGCTGATGCTGACCATGAGAACGAGTCCTTGCGTTCGATTTTCTTACACGTGATCGAGGCTACCCATTGGATATCGAATCGCTGCTGTCGGGCTTGACCGCAATTCCAAAAGAACTGCCATCAAGGTCTTGAGACCCCCATCACTCGCGCTTGCTGCAGCTTTTCTGCCCACTCACGAACATTGTGAAAAGTAAAGCTGCGAGACTTGGTAGTGTACGCGATTCGATAGATATTCTCGCGCCCCATCAAATATCGCATCACCTCATGCTGCTGTGGCTGCGAGGCGTTTCCTGCGGTACGCCACCAGATCGTTACCGACGTTGGTGAGCTCTCCAGCACCTGCCAGTGCACGGCCCCCATGTTTTCTCGAAGCAGTTGCTGAAATGAATCGGCCATCTGCTGGACGGTCGCTCCTTGGTTCTTTTCATCTCGCTTGATTTGGTTGATCGAAAGCAGATCTTTCCAGGTCTTGATCGACTCGCCAGGCCGCACGAGCTCCAGAACTTTTTCTCGGTCGTTACCACCGCGATAGGCCGCCTGCCATTCCGTCTCACGGACCTGAAAAATCAAGGACTCGTCCGCAGACGCTCGCTGAGAAGTGACCATCGTTGAACAACAGGACATGACCATCGTACCGCTCATTAAGAAATGTACGATCAGACTCGATTTGCAATACATAGAACACTCGCGACGGTCAAGACAT
>JAGQPD010000521.1 GCA_020426865.1 Planctomycetales bacterium | reverse complement strand
CGAGACCATATAGGGGTTCGTCCTGAGCGCGCAAAGTCGCCGTAAATCGCCGATCGAGCTATGTTCGGAGGTCGCTTTCCCCGCTGCGTCGTACGGATGCGACGTATCCTCCGCGGCGTGTCAAACTCCGTTCCGCAAGTCAATCGCCTGAGCATTGCCGCCGAACTAACAGGACACTCAGCATGCAGATCAACACGGAACTGACGGTCGTCGGTTCTGGTACCGGTGTGAACACAGCCAGAGATAACGGACTTCCAGTCGTAACCAAGTCAACGACGTTTGCTCCATCAAGGTCGGCTCGCCGGATCATTCGATTCCCGGTGCCTGTTCCGTCGATGATCTCTTCTTCAATCCAGTACAGGTAGTTGGACGACACTTCTAAGTCGTGAATCAAGTCGAGTCCGGAAACAAGTGGTGTGATCCCATTTCCGCCGACGGTAGATCGAAAGAGCCGTAGCGATTGATGAGCTCAAGAACGCAAACGGCAATACGGTTAGTGCCAAACGGGATTCTAGGTTGCGTTTCCGAGATTTGGTAGTCAAAGTCTTTATCGCGTCGTCGTTACCCCTGACCTTCGACGCGACGAACTTCGGCGAGCGAAATTGCGGCCCCGGTACACAACTGCCGCTACGCCTGCAAGCAAGACGAGTCCGGAATTTGGTTCGGGAACAGGCGTGAGGAGCACGGCGCGACGAAAATCACCGTTGGAGTCAATGATCGACGCCGCGATCTGGGAAGAGGAGTTGATTCCTACTGCACCGCCAATTGTCCATCCATCTGGAATTCCGTCCGTTAGATCATTCAGATCACGCATGCCATTTTCGCTATCCCAGAGGAATCCACGAAAACCCGAAAGCCCGGGAGCTACCTGGCTGTTACCAACGACCTGCAACTGATCGTTGATCGCCCAAGCTCCATTGTTACCCACTGCGCCCGGGAGCGCTCCTAAATCGACTATCTCGCCGTCTTGCCACATCACGGCCGACCTTCCGTCAGCGTCAATGCTCCAGCCGACGATCTGGCCAAGATTGTTGACGCTCTGCGCGTGGCTTTCCGTGAAGCCCGACAAGCCGCCCAAATCGAGCATGCTGCCGTCCTCCCACAAGAAGGCGTGCAGTCCGTCGGACGCGATACTCTCGCCCACCACTTGCGAATGGTCGTTGATTCCGAACGCTCGACTATAGATTTCACCGCCCGGCAGGTCACCTAAACTGGTACGGACGCCGTCACGAATCAGAACGCCGTGGCTTGGCGGCGTACGACCAACAAATTCTCCAGCATTGCTGACGTTTTGGCCATAACCTCGTTCGAGGTCATGAATTGCCAGGTCGTCGTCCCAGGACACCATGTGAAAGCCATCTCCTGCAAGACTATAGCCAACAATCGTTCCGTCGTTGTTGATATCGGACGCGATGGATTGGTCGTCGCCGCCGGGTAGATCGCTGAGCGTGGTGAGAACGCCGTCTTTCCACAGGAATCCTCGTGTGACGAAGTCCCCGCTGTCGTTGTAGGTGTAACCCGACCCAACAATCTGCCCTAAATCGTTGATCCCTTCCGGCTGGATGCTGGATACCCCCATATCACCCAGGTCAGTCAGTGTGTAGAGCGGCTCAGCAAACGTCAGCGTGGCTGACAGTGAATGGAAAAGTAGAAAAGTGGCTACGGCAAACACAGTTGGCTTAAGGGCCATGGTTACTTTCTTTTTAATTTGGGAGTTACTCAGCTGCGATTCGAGATTGGACGATCAGGGCTTCAGCGCGTCGAACTTCGACGAGCGAAACGCGTGCGGCCTCGTAGCGCCAATGCCGCGACTCCTGCGAGCATGGCGAGTCCCGAATTCGGCTCGGGCACTGGCGTTAGCAGAAACCCGTGAGTACGCCCTTGTGGGTCAAGACCATATCCCACGATTTGCCCCGCGTTGTTTACGTCTTCTGCGAACTGAAGGGTCCAGCCACTTCCCGATTCATCGACCAGGTCGTTTAGGTTTTGAATGCCGACTTCTTCCTGCCAGACCCAGGCGCGAATGCCGTCGAAGCCATCTTGTCTCGTGCTGCTGATCCCCACGACTTGCCCAACGTCGTTCAGTCCAAACGCTTGCGAGGTGAAGGAGCCCGGCAGTCGCCCGAGGTCGATTTGGACTCCATCGTCCCATAGCCACGCGGTGGTCTCCCCAGCAATCTCGTTCCACCCGACGACTTGTCCCAATTCATTGATCGCGTCGGCCCAGCCAGTGTCCCCTTCAGACAGGTTCCCGATATCGTTCGTTTCTCCGTTCTCCCAGATAAAGGGTCGCGAGCTGAATAAGGGGCCACTTCGGTCCACGCCAACAATCTGTCCGCGGTTGTTGATGTCACGTGGGTGCGGTTCGGTTCGAAAACCGCTTGGTTCACGCATCGCGCCATCTTCCCAAATCGTGGCTGCGATGCCGTCGTTGTTGAAGCTTCTGCCCACGATCTGCCCCGAGTCATTGATCGCGATGGCTCCGCTGCGATCGTAACCGGGTAGCGTTCCTAGATCGGTCATCTGAGTTCCATCCCACAAAAACGCGTGGTCGCCACCCGATGCGCCACTGCTGCCGACGATCTGACCGTGCACGTTCAAACCCGCTCCGCCCGGATTGCTGAACGAAGCGCCGCCCGGCAAGTCTCCTACCTCGGTCATCGCTCCGTCATTCCAAAGAAACGCGCGCGGCCCGTCTGAGGAAAAACTCACGCCGGCGGCCTGACCGTTCTCGTTGAGAAGCCAGGCTTCGCTGCGGTTCGTGCCGCCCGGTAAATCGCCGAGGTCGACTAGCGAATACGTTTGGCCATACGCAGTGCAGGTCATTGCGAACAAGATTGCGAGTATGCGGGTGAGCTGCATCGTTACTTTGCTTTCGACTTTCTTGAAAGTTGGTTGCTTTGTCACGTATCCACGAAGACTGCGACGCCACATGAAGGCGGCTGGGAAAATTGCGACAAGAAACGCGAGGCCAGTCGATGGTTCCGGTACAGGCGTCAGCAGAAACGCCCGCAGATTTCCGTCCGGATCCCTGCCATATCCAGCGATTTGATTGGCTGCGTTGATATCGAATGCGTTCTCCAATCGCCATCCGTCGGCTGAAGCGTCAACCAGATCGTGAATATTATGTGCCCCGAATGTCTCATGCCATAAGATGCCTGCTCGTCCCGTTTCGTCGGAGCCGATGCCGACTACGTAGGTTTCGTCGTTGATGCCTCGCGGTCCAAAATTGCCTATATCTCTCAACACGCCGTCCTGCCAGAGGAATGCGCGTCCTCCCGAATCGGTTTGACCAGTTCCAACCACTTGGCCCAAATTGTTTATGGCCCACGCCTGACTGAAATCCGGGCCACCTGGAAAGTCGCCCAAGTCAACGACGGTGTCATTCAGGGTATTCCACATAGTGGCTCGGAGGCCTTCCGAGTTTTCACTGATACCAACGACAAGCCCCAGATCGTTGATGTCCCGGGCCGCGCTGGCTACGAAGTCGGGGAGCGGTGCTAACGCGCTGACGTTATCACCACTCCAAAGTGCAGCCATTCCGCGGCTACGGCCGACGATCTGGCCCATCGAGTTCACTGCTTCGGCTTCGGTCGATCCCGTGCCAGACAATTCGGGTAGCACGACAACCTCACCTGTCCTACGATCCCAACGCAGTGCCTGAAACGATGTGGAAGTAGACTGACGCTCCCCCACGACGATCCCATCGTTGTTGACGCCGTTTGCAGTCCAAAAATCAATATCTCCCGGAAGCCGACCCAGATCGGTCATTGTTCCTGCACTCCAGAAAAAGCCCCCGCGAGAAGTAAATGGGAAACCATCCGCGAATCGACTGCTACCCACGACTTGCCCCAGATCGTTCATTCCATTTGCCCGGCTGTCATCCGGCCCGCCCGGCAAATCGCCAAGATCCGTAAGCGAATAACGAAGTTGGCCAAAGACGGGAGATGCGACGCACAAAAAAAAGAGCATCAGGGAGAGTGTCAATTGTTTCATCGGGATTTCACTTTCGAAGAAGGCGCGCGATAAGGCAGAACAGTGCGAGAGGGAGTAGCCCAAAGGAAGTTGGCTCAGGTACGAAGCGGATGTTGTCAAAGTACTGCTCGGTGTTTCCGAGGCCAAAATGAGCCAATGTGACTCGGTCGATATACTCCGGCGCCAGAGCGCGACTGCGGAACGGAATGTTGCTCGCTATCTCGCTTAGTTCTCCCGAGTCAAGGACGGCATAGAGGTCGAAACGATTCGCTCCATTGTTGCCAACAACATTGCCTCGGATTTCGTAGGTTAGCCACTCGTCGAACTCATACTCGCCGAGGGTTCGACTCGTCGCGGGGCCGTTGGGAGCTGTGGATCCGACGGTTGCTGACAGACGACCATCCGGTTCAAACACCAATTGTGGACCACGATCCGTATTGTGGTTGGCGCCTCCGTCGTGTATCTCTTCGCCGCCGCGATGATTGCCGGCAATGTAAATGCTCCCGCCACCGCCGCTGACGACATACGTGTCGAAACGAAGTGTGTACTCACCGGAAAATCGTTGGTCGTCGACCAAACGGTTCGTGACGTGGTGAAGGGCCGATTCCGCACCGTTGATTCGAAGCGAGTTCCCAAGCGATCCTGGCGAGAACGAATCGGTCGGTACGATCGTGAAAACTTCTGGATCGTCCAGTTCGTTGACAAATCGGAGCCCTTGAGTGAAATGCCACGCCCCGGCCGGCACGTCATTGTCGGGCGCCGTCCCAACGGGTAGCGAATCAAAGTCTCCATCCAGGATCGCCTGAGCACGGCACATCGGAGAATCGGGCAGAATTGGCGCAAGCCAAAGACACATCGCGACTATTAGGGTAGTGGGTTGTAGATAGTGCATTTTCAAGTTTCGTAGCTGCCTATTGGGAAAGGAACATTTCGGTTGAGGCCACTGGCGGCGAAATGAAGTCACTGCGGCTCGGCTCATGCATCGGCATGCGAGCTGGCTTCAAGATATCGCTTGCGGCGACCAAGACGTGCGAAAGCAGGCAACGCCAAAGCGAGCAGGGATGCAGAGGACGGTTCGGGAACGAGCGTACCTTCGATGCGAGCGGCAAGCAGCAAATCTATTTCACTTTCTCTCCACCCCATCGTGCCGTCCGAGCGTGCGTTGCTGAAAGTGATGTTCGTTCCCAGGTGTTCCGTCGAGTTGAAATTCCAGGCGGCGGGGATCGCCTGTGTATCGTCTGCGCGCGCTGCGATGAAGTAGTCGACGCCAGCCTTCATGACCGTATCGCCCGCGAACTCGAACACGCTAGCGCTAGGTGCAAGGATGAGCGGCACTTGGAGCGACTGAGAAGAGTCGAGGAGTTCGCCAGGAAGCCCATCCGCCCCCGACTCATACAACTCGATCGTGATCGGATTCGGTCCGCCGGGCGGAAACTGAACGATCGGTGCCGTTACGGAATCAAGCAAATAGTCTGCAGCGGGTGTGAAACGGAAACCTGACTTAAAGTCTTTTTCTCCGCCGACGCCGATTCCCAAGGCACCACCAGGGCCTTCGAGTGCAAACGTGTCATCGGGACCAAGATTGTCGAATAGGGTCTCGGCATTGGCACTGCACACGTGCAAAAACATAACCGCGAGTACCAGCCAAGGACGAATACCGCAATTGAAAGTACAAGCTGATCGAAATAGCGAAAGAAGACCTTCGGAAATAGACTGCATTTTTGATTGTCCTGTTTTGAAATAAAGGATTGTTAGTTCGAGGTGTTTGGCTTCAGCAAATGGAACGGGAAAGCGAGGCCAAGCCACCAGGACGGCGTCGGTGACAAGAGAGGGCAACTACCGTGACTCCGACAAGGAAAGCGACACCGGACGTCGGCTCGGGAACGGTTTGGACGGACACCGAAAAGTTGTCTGCGATAGCAGAGAACTCCACCGGGCCGTTGGCCACGTCGGCACGAGAAAACAGAGCGAAGCCGAGTCCGATGTCTTCGCCCGAATTGAGGCGATCGAGCATCGCTGTGGAATCGTCAGTCCACGAATACTGCTGTAGGCCAGTTGCCACGGGCACCTGCACGAAGCCGCGGGTACTCGCGCCAGTGCCAGTCCAGGGAAATGCAAAGAGAGAATCAAAACCAGCACCTTCCGCATCAAGAGTCAGCTCGAAATGCACAGCGGTCGCCTCTCCATCACGCGTCGAATTGAAGCAACAGATGGCGTCGTGTCCCGCCGGTGCCGAAAAGATAAAGCTCGTGTTGCGCGTGCTTGTGTCGGTGCCAGTTGCATCCGGCTTGAGATCATGTGCGTGAACAACACGGAGGGAAGATTGGTCGATTCCGTCCGCAACGTGCTCGAGCCGGACACCGGGAAGGACTTGGTCCGGGTTCTGGATGGGGATAGGTGGGCCGACCGTGGGAAACTCAAGGGGAAACGGAAAGAAGCCGAATTCAGGAGTCCCATCCGCGTCAAAAAAGTCCGCCTCGAAGAACTCCGTTTCCGCAAGGACAGACTGTGAACAGACGAGCAACGTCGTCAATCCGGTGATTGTCAATAAGCAACGTGTGAATATCTCTTTGTGCATCGGTGATACTTTCTTTTCGATAAATGGCGAGAGGAAGCTCGACTCCGGGAGGGTGAGGGTCCTGTCGAACCGCACATCAAGGATCGGCAGAAGCCTCGCCCTCCCAATTGCAGCGAACCTACGAACAATTGGCCCGAGATCCTCAGCTGTGGACGATGAGGAACCAGAGACCACCACGGCTGCCATTGATTACGCAAAGGCCGGATTGTTCGGCGGTTGAACTCTTTAGACGAGCTGGCATTAACGCAAACTGTCCAAACCTCATCGATTTGCGACAGCTTTCCGAACGGAGTTTCGAATTACCAGCAGTTCAGGTTCACTAGATCTCTCCTTGCGGCAGTAGGTAAAGGTTATTTTGCGACCACATCGTCAGATGCAGAGCCAAATTCAACACGCAATCGAAACGTGCTCAAATCCTTCGGCTCATCCGATGTGTTTGCGATTGAGATTACTGAAAACGATTCGGATAACCAATTCCCCTAAACCGGGGATATACCTCAAATCTTGCTAAGACTGGTCTGTCAAAACCCTGGCCGCTGGATGTTCACGATGGAAACGCGGAGGCGCAGAGATCCCGGAGCCTCTGCGTTCTCGGCGTTCTCTGCGTTTCAAACCAAGCGGCTCACGACACGCAAGTATCTACGCCGCGGTCGACTCTACACACCCCCGCGATATTCCCATTCGGTCGGCGGCATGGCCATTTCGCCCAATCGGTTCGACGGATGACGTAGGACTTTCACGAGCAACTCGCTGCGTCCCGAGACATCGAAGTGCTTGTACAGGGCCTTTACGTAGTCGTGGACGGTGTGCGGGCTAATATCCAAGCGATCGGAGATTCGTTTTTCACTCTCGCCGCTGCAGAGCATCCAGAGGACTTGCTTTTGCCGAGGCGAAAGTTCGCGCACTTGATAGTCATCGGGTACTGCCAGATCCGCTTTCCACATACGTGCCATTTCCAGGTGGAAAAGTTTGAGCATGCGTTGCTCGCGGCGGTCGAAGGGCGGTTCCCCGATAGCACGCAGAACAAACAAGACGACGATCTTGCCGAGACTCAACGCGACGAATTCGGAGTGTAAGAATTGGTCGACGCCCAGATCGAGGAATCGCGATCGGTTGACTGGGTCCGCGTAAAATTCTTCGTCACTGATAACATCTTGTCTACGCAGCGTGGCAAATCGAAGGGGCATCGCATACCGTTTTTCGTAGTACGGTCCCATGACCATCTGGCCGCTCGAGAGCAGTTTGAAGTGCTTGTCGATGATGTCCTGATCCTCGAGCCCCACCAACAAATGAACTTCGGGAACAATCGGGTCTGGTATGCCTGGCTCTGGCAGCGGCGCCAAAATCCCTGCTGCAAATTGAGCATCAAGCAGATGACGTATGCCATCTAGCGCAAACAACGGCCAGCGATCGGGTTGGTTCCCGACGGATCGGATGTCACCTAATAGGCGGTACACAGCGCGGATATCACGTGACTTTAATCGGCTCATTCTTCATCTTTCGTCTTGAGTGTTGCGTCAGTTTCCTGCGCATCCCGGATTACCACGTTGCCGATCGAACTCATAGATCGCCGCGATATTCCCAATCGGTCGAGGGCATGGCCATTTCGCCCAGTCGATTCGACGGATGACGTAGCACTTTCACAAGCAACTCGTTGCGTCCCGAGACATCGAAGTGCTTGTACAGGGCCTTTACGTAGTC
>JAGQPD010000520.1 GCA_020426865.1 Planctomycetales bacterium | reverse complement strand
CCCGCAAGTTCGGCGAGGGGTCTCTGTGGGCTCCAATGACGCAGCCAGCTGCACGGCATTGCTGGCCCAATTGGCCTAGCACATCCCCAAGATTGACAGTCCGTACGGGCTCGACATCGTATTGTTTGACGGCGAAGAGTTCATCTTCGATGACCGACGCGACACGTACTTTCTCGGCTCGGAGTATTTTGCCCGCCAATATGCACAGAATCCACCTGCGCATCGATACGAATGGGGGGTGTTGCTCGATATGGTGGGGGATGCTCAGCTGGAAATCTACCAAGAGAAATACAGTATGTCCTGGCCCAAGACGCGGTTGTTGGTCCAGCGGATTTGGAAGACGGCAGATCGTCTGGGAGTCAAGGAGTTCATCCCCCGTCGTCGGTACGAAATCCGCGACGACCATTTGCCCTTGAACACGACGGCACACATTCCGACTTGTGACATCATCGATTTCGGTTATCCTCAGGACTCGAGCTTTGACCGTGGCAAGTCGTATTGGCATACGACACAGGACACGCCCGACAAATGTTCGGCCCTGTCGCTCGCCAAAGTCGGATGGGTCGTCTTGGAATGGTTGCGGACCGAAAAGTAGCGAGGACTAACAGAAACAGGTTTTCATGGACCCTTTGCATTTCGCCATTGCCGTAATTCCGGTTGCGTTGTACTTGTTTTTTGCCGGACTGATAAACCTTCTGCCGCGCGCGTCAGTGGTGTCAGGTTACGTTGATACGTGGGGATTGGCACTTGGTCTGGTGGGACTTGTCGTAGCAGGCCCGATGGAGTTATTCATGCCCGAAGCAACGGCTTTCCGCTTCGGGCCCATCGTCTGGATTCTGCTCCTGGCGCTCTACCTACTTTGCATCACTCTCATCGTGCTTACGATGCGACCGCGGATTGTCGTTTACAACATTCCTCGCGAACAATTGTGGCAGATTCTGCAACAGGTCGCCGGCGAACTTGACCCGCAGGTACGGTTCGCCGGCAACGCAGTGAGTCTCCCGAATTTGGGCGTCGATGCGCACTTGGACGACTTCGTCGCCATGCGGAATATACAACTTGTCGCCAACAGCCAACGGCAGGACCCACGCGGTTGGGCAATGTTTGAAAAAGCCATTCGCAGCGCGCTAAGAGGAACCAAGACGGGCCCCAGTCCGAACGGATTTGGGCTAATCACTTTCGCGTTGGTATTTGCCGTGGCGGTTGGTCTGGCACTGGTGCGACACCCACAGGAAATTGCTCAGTCGCTGCATGAGATGCTGCGCTTCTAACGCCGACTCAATCCCATTGTGAAATGCGAACGTGACGGTCGTAGTGAACCGTCGCAATTCGTTGGGAGTCGCGTGACAAGTCCATATCGAGCACGGTATTTGGTAGTCCAAACCGGTGGAATTCGGTTTCCCCGTCGCCCTTCCAAAAGCAAAGATAACCACCACCACTGCCACCAATCCCACCGATCAAAAACCCTTGTGGATGCGCAACGACTCGCCACACAACCCCCTTCGTCGCATCCTTGGCAGTATGCGTCCGTACGGCCTTGCCGTCCTCGCAACCCAATACAACCACCAACGGTTCTTGGACAGCCCCAAACGGATTCGAGCCATTGTGGAGCCCGCCACAGACAAGTTCGTGGCGATCGTTGACGATTGTCATGGAGCGGACACCTCCGTATTCCGCCCCCTGTCCCGGGTTGGGAGTATACAACTGCTTTGCGTCATAGGTTGCAAGTTCGGCACCCGATTGCACATTCCATCGCTTGACGACGCCACGCAGGTCTCCTGAATAGAGCGTCTCCCCATCCCGCGAAAACAGCACGGAATACACGTGCCGGTCATGCCCCGCGCAGGTATGACGCAACTGACCAGTCCCCGCATCCCAGATGCGCACGGCCTGATCATTTCCACCGGTAGCAATCCACTTTTCATCGGGGCTAACATCGAGCGACCGGATCCATCCTTGATGCGCTTCGGTACTTCTGAGCGGCACCGGTGAATCCGCATACGCGTCCCATTCGATCAAGCGACCGTCGTATCCACCTGTCCAACACCGGGCAGGATTTACGCAAAAGCCGATCGCTCGCACCCAGCTGTCGTGCCCTTTCATCGGCGTGAACGAACCCGCGTCACAATCGACACGCAATACGAGATTGTCCTGTCCGCACGCGAAGACGTACTTGCCGGTCGGATCGAAGCGGCAGGCGATCAGCGGGCTGGCGTCGTACTTGATTTCCTTTGCGACTTTGATCGCCGTCGGCTCGAGGACCGCCGCGGGTGTTTCACTCATCGCTCCACGCCTCGTTACTATGCCAGTATTTCGTCAATAGCACCGCGGGAAGGATCGGCCATGGGAACGTCACGACCGCCGATGCGAAAGTTCTCCGTGGAATCAATCCCAATGGCCCGCAAGTAGGTATGAAACAATTGGCCATGATCAACCTGGCCGTCGACCACTTCGGTTCCATGGTCGTTGGTTTTACCAAAGGCGCCGCCAACCTGAATACCGCATCCAGCCATGGCAATCGACCAGGCCTTGGACCAATGATCCCGCCCGTAATAGATATTGATGTTCGGCGTTCGACCGAATTCGCTCATCACAATCACTAGCGTAGTTTCCAACAGACCGCGATCATCGAGGTCGCGAATCAATGCGGCAAACGACCGGTCGAACTCCCCAACCTGTTCGATATGAAAATCGAAGTTTTCGTTGTGGGTATCGTAGTTGCTGTGACTAACCTGAACACACATCGCTCCCTGCTCGAGCAAACGCCGCGCCAAAAGGCAGTGGCGTCCCAGGTCGTATTCGCCGTATCGCTGGAGATCTTTTTCCGGTTCCTTTGTCACATCAAAAGCATCTCGACGTTGCATCAGCCGCTGCGCTTGTTCGTAGCTTTGCATATAGGCATCGGTTTGTGCGGTGCGGCGACGTGCCAGGAAGTGTCTGCTGAGATGTCGCCGCAGCGTTTGCCGCATGCCGTCGGTCTCTTCAGTGACTCCGCCGCTCAAGCCGGTGTTCGACGGTGGGTTGCCATTGCCCAACACCACACTGGCAAACTGCGGACCGAGGTACGCCGCGTCGGCCGATCGACCTCCCCCACCGCCGGGTGTGATTTGAATGTACCCCGGCAGATCGAGACCGTCCGCGTGCTGCGCCTTGGCGATAACCGCCCCCAATCGAGGATGCTCTTCCGCCGGAGTCTGCCGCCTACCTGTCATCATCAGGTATTGACCCTTGCCATGATCATCTTCGCTGGTGTTCACACCTCGCACCAACAGCAGTTTGTCCATAATGGTCGCGATGTGCGGCATCAACTCCGAAACATGGACACCCGGCACGTTCGTCGGTATCGCACGAAACGGCCCACCGGTGGGCGTCCCTGGCTTGGGATCCCAACTTTCCAATTGACTCAGCCCTCCCGACATAAAGAAAATCAGCACGCGCTTGTGTTGCTGGGCGATGGCGTTGGCAATCGTTGGCGATGTCAACGCACCTAACCCGCCAGCGGCCAACGTTCCCGCCACCATTTGTCCAAGAAACTGGCGCCTGGCCAGTGCATGTTCCGCGGAACGGCAAGCGTAACGGCATGAGTTCCCTTGCAACATATCCGTTGCTCCTTATAGAGGCAGTCTTCTCAACTATCGACAGAAACGAAACTCGACCGACGTCAACATACCCCATACTAGTTCGCGCGTTGCTTCGATCTTGCGATCCCCTCGTTGCGCGAGATACGCATCGATCATTGCGTGCTCCTCCGCCTATGCGCGACGCGATAGGACACTGACAAACAACTCATCCGCAAAGGCCTCTGTGTTCTCCGCGTGCTGCAGCCGATCAGTTAGGTTATGATCGCGGGCGTTCAAGGCATTCAGGACTTGCCCTCCGTTTGCCAAGAACAGTGCCTGATCCGGTGACGCGTAGAAGTCGGTTTGTACCTGTCCGGCCGCGCCACCAAACAGCGTGGCGAATTGCTTAACGGTCCCCTCCATTCGCGAGGTAAGCATCCGCTGCTGGTCCCTCTGCAATGCCTCGTCGCGCTGCATTTGCGATGTCGGATCAAGATTCCGTGGTGCCGGGTGTCCCTTCAACCACTCGTCGACGACGGCCTGCTGTTCGAACTGCACCTGTCCTGTGGCCTGCCAGAAGCTCCACGCCAACTGCTCGGGCGTCAACGGACGTGGCCGCGCTACCGCTCCCGCGTCGCACCAAGCTCCCACTACTTTTTCATAGGCCTGTTCCAGTTCGCCTTCCTGCGAATCCGCCTTGCCCGCCAATTCGGTCAACTGCTGCAACTGTTCGACGAGTTCCCATTGCGATTTCGTCCACAACCTCATGGCCTTGGCATCGTCGCGACGGCGATCGCACTGCAACCAATTCGCATAGGCGGCCGCTAGCGGCTGAAATGCGTCTCGCAGATGTTGTTGAGAATGTTCGAGATCAGCCACAAGGGCCACTCGCGTCTGCTCGGCAATGTCGATTTGTTCCTTCAGCGAATTCCTCTTCTCGGCAATCGGCTGGAGTGCCTCGGTGAGCGTCGCCTGTTTTTTCTTGAGCGTCTCGAGGACGGCGGCAAGTTCATCGTCGCCTCCTAGTTGCTCCAAAGCGGTGGCAGCTTGCGTTGTGGCAGCCTCCACGGCCTGTAACTTCGGCTGTTGCTCGGCAAAGCCTTTTTCGAGAGGTTCCAATTCCGAACGCAACTTGCCAATCTCAGCGGATTTCTGTGCGGTCTTGGTACGGCTTTCCTGCACCGTCCGCATGGCTTTTTCGACAGCGTCTTCCGCGTCGACTAGGGCCGAGCGAGCCGTCTCCCATTGCGTGTCACAATCACTGGCCGCTGCCTCGAACTCTTCCAATTGCGACGCTAGCCGCGACTTCGATTCCACAATATCCCCCTGATGATCAACAACATCTTGAAGGGGAGGGGGATCAATCGATCGCTGATATGCTGCGGTGCGAGTCACGACAGCGAGCAGTTCACGGACATCGTACTGCATCTCGCGGAACAGATTTGCGAGATAGCCCAAGACTTCTGGGTGCGCCACACGATTGTCGCTGTGATGCATGTCGATTGGATGGACCAGTCCGCTGCCACACAAGTGACTCCAAAATCGATTAACGGCATTCCGATCGAATGCCACATTGTCGACGGTCACGTGCGTGGCAAGTTCCATCCGCAGACTGAAGGCCGGTACGGCTCGCGCGTCATCGGCGGGAGCCACGACGTACTCCTTTCCCAATTCGACGGTCGGTATCTCCACCGGCATCCCGCCAGGGACGTGCGCGATTGCCAGCACCTGTTCTTCGTGCGGCATGAATACCGATTTGTATTCCGGCACCCCCTCCGCTCGCTCTCCTACCAAAACCATGTCGCCGTTCTTCTTATCGGTGAACAGGTAGGTCCGCTGCGTCAGTGCCAGCAGTCCGTGATAGTCCCGCTGATAATAATCGTCAACCAAGGGATGGTCATGACACTGCGCACATTGCAGATCGCGTCCCAGAAACATCCGCCCGACGTCGCGAACAATCGCATGAGGGTCACACTGCCGGTCCAGCAAAAACTTGGCGCGTACCCGCTCGTTGCCCGCCCCATCAGCCGCCAACAACTCACGCACCAGTTGATTGTACGGCTTGCGGCTGGCAAACGATTGAAACAGATACTCGAGCCACTGCTCGCGGCTGATGCCGTTATCCGACCTTCGTTCCATCAGCCAGACATCAAGCACATACGCCATGTTGCGTGAGAACTCGGGAGCCGCCAGCAGGCGGTCGATCAGGGCAGTGCGTTTGTCGGTCGAAGGGTCACTGAGGAAGTCACGTACCTGTTGTGCCGTGGGAATCATCCCCCACAGATCAAGATGCACACGCCGAACGAAATCTTCGTCGCTGCATCGAGATGCGCCCGGCCCAACTTGTGATTTCCGAAACAACGCATCGATGTTCGACGCCGCTGCGTTAATGTCCATGGAGGTCTGCGCTGCTGCAGTCGGCGGCATCGACAAACAACCGAGTGCCATGAACACGAT
Organism: Planctomycetales bacterium; assembly: GCA_020426865.1. Classification (GTDB taxonomy): domain Bacteria; phylum Planctomycetota; class Planctomycetia; order Pirellulales; family Pirellulaceae; genus JAGQPD01. The sequence continues at coordinate 326 of JAGQPD010000520.1, read as the reverse complement.
AGCCACCGCGCGCACGTTGCAGCGACCAAAGTTCGAGACAGCAACCGGCGGCGGGGTAAGTGACACGTTCATTCGTTCGCACTCCGTGTCAGGCAGGATACCAGGTCGCATAACTTGGCGCCGGGCAATGTCGGTCAACATATGCCAGGCACGGACAAAAGTCAAGAGAAACGCCGCATCTTGACCAGCTTCCCCAGCAATCCCGCTGGGCCCGCACATCACTTTCGAGTTCGTAATTTTTCGGCCACGGCCGTCGCCATCAGCGTTGCCGCGGCCGGAACACGCTGCAGTAGCGAGGCACTGGATTGGATCGTCCGGTCGGCCCG